>JANXAJ010000028.1:0-13476 GCA_025062295.1 Bacteroidia bacterium
CGGCGGCAGCCGCCATTGGCGGCTGCCGCCGCTACTAAGTAACACCTCCCCTCCGTCCCTCCAAAAAGAGCCTCACCGCTTAGGGGGGGCCGAAAGAGGCTGCTCTTTTCGGGAATGGAGAGGAGGTTTTGAAGAAAAGGGGGAAAGCGGAGAGGACTCCCTTGCTGCGTCCTGTATGCCTTTGAGTAGAGAGCCACGACTTTTCCAATCCCTAAAGCTCTGAGCCTTTTGAAGGTTCTCAATAAGTAGAATCTATTCTTTTTGCTGTCGTCTGCCCGTATAAGGCACTCAAACCAAACAGAAATCTTATGAGATTTCCTTTCATGGTCATAGGACTAAAATAAGCATGATTGTTTGCAAACTATCGTTCAGATGTTTTCTGGACGAAGGTTCAGCAGGCCTTGCGCAGTGGTAATAAAGCTCTCAGCTATTCTTTAGGCTACTCTATGAGGAAGATGGAGGGGCTGCTTTTATTTTGATGGGAGCTGGCAGCTTGGCATCCATTATCCGCTGCCACAGAGGCGGTATGAGTGCGAGATAAAGCATTCCTGCATATCCAGTCGGCAGTTTTGGGGCTTGTTCTAAGGCATTTAGGGTATGGTAAGATTTCGCTCCGTGAAGGTGATGATCTGAGTGTCGCGTCAAATCAACTAGAAAGAATCGGCTGAGGTACTTATTGCTCTCCCATGAATGCCATGGGCGGATTGGCTCTTCTATTTGCCGAGCAAGTCCATAATGTTCTATGTAATTGACATACTCTAAAAGAAAATGAGCGACCCCTGCTTGGAGTATCATTGCGAGGGCTCCCCATAGACCTCCACAGAGCGTCAGATATGCAATCAGAAGGACAAAGCCTACTCCGGTCTGAAGCATAAAGTTCTTCAGAGTCCATGGCGATAACCCTAGCTTTTCAAGTCGTTCTTTTTCTGAGTGCCATGCCCATCGGAATTGACCTCGTATAGTTCTCCAGAGAAAAGCATACAGGCTCTCTCCCTGACGGGCAGAGCTATAATCAAGTTCAGTGCCTACATATCGGTGATGCATGCGTATGTGGGTTACGTAGAAGTATAGATTGCCTGCACAGGCTAAGAGGAAGCGGGCGCCAGCCTGCCACCATTTTCCTTTGCGATGTAGCATCTCATGAGCAACTACGATGCCTGAAGCGCCGCTATTGAAACCCACAGCTAGAGCGCTCAAGAGCCCTTCCCACCAAGTGTAATGCCCCCGGCTGAAGAGCCATCCCCAATATCCCAACAAAGCCCCATGAGCAATCAGATGGGCTCCTAAAATACCAGCTGGCAAAGCCTCCGTTTTATCATGGTAGTTATCGGTATTTTCAGGGAGGAAAAGCTCTATTATCGCTACTACGCCGAAAACTACTGCCCATGGAAAAAGCCCCCACCATCCGCCTTTGCTAAGAGCGACAAATGCCATCAATGGAAGCAGCAGACTATTGAGGTAGTGGAGATTGCGTCGCATGATGTAAAGTTAGGAACAACATGTGAGGGTTTCACAGGTAAGAAGGGTAATCCCCGACTCCTTCTTTTGTTGCTTAGGAGGGAGAGAAGCACCTTTTCTCATGGGAATTGGCTTTCAAACTGTATCTTTGCCGAATGGTATTCTCTTTCCTTCGGCGGCAATTCATAGACATCATTGAATGGGTAGATGAGACGCGCGATACCCTTATCTGGAAGTTTCCAGATGAGGACCGTGAAATCAAGATGGGGGCCCAGCTTACCGTCCGTGAGTCACAGGTGGCTCTCTTAGTGAATGAGGGCAAAATTGCAGATGTATATCCTCCAGGACGACACGAGCTCACCACTCGGAATATGCCGATTCTAACCAACCTACGAGGCTGGAAATATGGGTTTGAGTCACCTTTCAAAGTAGATGTGTATTTTGTGAGCACGCGAGAGTTTCAAAATCTACGATGGGGGACGCCTCAGCCTGTAATGGTAGAGGATTCTGAACTCAGTTTGGTGCCTCTGCGAGCTTTCGGTACCTTCGGAATGAAGGTGAAAGATGCTCCTACTTTCTTCCGAGAATTTGCAGGGACTGATCCGGTAGTTACTTTAGAAGAGCTTTTAGAAGGGGGGTTTCGGAGTTTAGTGGTTACGCATTTTTCTACAGCACTCAAGCGGTGTGGTCGTACTTTGGCTGAGATTAATGCACAAGCTCACCAGTTGGGCGAGGTTCTCCTTCCCCTGCTTCAACCTGAATTTAGTCGGTTAGGGGTTGAACTGACCCGCTTTCTGGTAGAGAGCGTAACGCTACCTGAAGAGATTCAGAAGCAGCTCGTTGAGCAGGATTTAGAGCTTCGGCGTCTGAGGCGAAAAGTGGGTCTCTCTCAGGAGGTACAGGACATGGGTAAATTCATTCAATTTCAGGCAGGACAAGGGATGGAAAAAGGAGAAGGGGGAGCTGGGGTTGCCCGCTCAGCTTTAGAGATGGGGCTGGGTCTTCAAATGGCTCAGCAGCTTCAGCAGAACGCTTCTCCGTCTCCAAAAGCAACAGCAGAGGAGCGCTCCCAGATTCTTCAGACCTTGAAAGAATTAGCTGAACTCAAGAACGCTGGAATTCTGACCGAGGAAGAATTTGAGCTCAAGAAGAAAGAGCTTCTGAGTCGGCTTTAATGAAATGGCTCATTGGTGGGCTTATTGTTTCTACACTTCTGGCGGGAGGATGGGGGCTCTGGCAGTGGTACCTCCATCGACGGACAAAGCGGCTCTTAGAGACTCTCTTGGGTTCTCCAGCATGGGAAAGCACGCTGCATGCGCTGCTTCAGCGTCTCAAGCAGTGTGAAAAGTCCAGCCAAGCCCAGCAAGCTTTTATCGCTGAGGTTTCCCATGAGCTTAAAACCCCGCTCAATATTGTCTTAGGGTACTTAGATACCCTCGTGCAAGGGGCGTGGCGGGATGAAAAAGTAGTACTCCCCTTCTTAGAGAAGGCCTTAGCTCAGGTTCATCGCATGAATTCTCTTGTTCAAGATATTTTGCTGCTGGCTCAAATAGAGAGTGGAGATTGGCTTATCCAGCCCGAAGCCACTCCCCTTTATCCGCTTCTTGAGGAGGTGTGGTCAGAGTTAGAGCCTTTGGCTCGGCGGAAAAATATCACGCTGCGAAAGCCCCCTCATGAAGTGCAGGACCTTGCCGTAGAAGCGGACCCGTATGCTTTGCGAAAGGTTCTAAAGAACCTCTTGGAGAATGCTATTCAATACAGTCCGGAAGACCGAACAATCAGTGTCATGTGGGAACTCACACCAAATAAAAAGCGTGTCAGAATTTCAGTACAGGATGAGGGGATTGGCATTCCCCCTGAACATCTACCTCGTATTTTTGAGCGCTTTTATCGGGTGGACAAAAGCCGCTCCCGTCAAAGTGGAGGTACAGGATTAGGACTCTCTATCGTGAAAGAATTGCTACAGGCTCATGGGGAAGAGATTACCGTCCGTAGTCAAGTGGGGTTGGGAACTGTATTCACATTTGCTTTACCAGCCTGTGCATGATTTTTGCTTGCTTTGTTCTTAGAGATGGGGCGCTACGTGGTTTTCCTTCTGGGGATAGGATGGGCACAAGCCCTGTTCCTTCGAGTCCATCCGCCTGAGCAGCATTTTGGGCGGGTAGCCCAAGGGACGCTTGTCAAAGCTCGTTTTATCCTTCTGAATGAAGGAAAAGCGCCAATTCAAATTCAAGAAATTAAGCCGAGCTGCAGTTGCTCTGTACTTTCATGGGAGCGACGCTCTCTTCCTCCCGGCGACTCTATTGCCGTAGAAGTGTCCTTCAATACTGCTGGAAAAATCGGTCGTCAAAGAAAGAGTTTCTCTGTGGTCAGTAATGCGGAGAATTCTCCTACCCTCTTTTACTTGGTAGGAGAAGTGGAGGCTACCTCGCTATATGGAGACTAAAAGCTGCCTATCTTTGTAAAGGCAGTGACGAAAGAACTCAACTATCGCGTCAATCGGGAGATTACTGCACCAGAGGTGCGGGTAGTCGGGTTAGAGCCACCTGAATTGAATGGGATTTACCCCTTGGACCAAGCTCTGCGCATGGCAGAAGAGCGAGGAATGGATCTCGTTGAAATTGCTCCTCAGGCTAACCCACCAGTGTGTCGAATTATTGAGTACTCGCGTCTCCGCTTTGAACATAAGAAAAAAGCTAAAGAGGCTAAGCAGAAACTCCATCAGATAGAGGTAAAGGAGATTCGTTTTCGTCCTTATACCGATGAACATGACCTGGCATTCAAGCTTCGTCATGCAGAGAGCTTTCTGCAGGAAGGGAATAAGATTAAGGCGATCGTGTTTTTCCGAGGGCGGAGTATTGTTCATCCTGAGTTTGGGGAGCGTCTGTTGAAAGAATTTGCGGAGCGTCTTTCTCACCTGGCAAAGGTAGAGGTGGCCCCCCGCTTAGATGGGAAGAATATGACGATGATCCTCGCCCCATTGAAACCAGGTAAGCGTTCAGCCGCTGGTAAGACGGAGGCAAGCTCACCTTCCTCGGCGGGCGAGAAAAAGTAAGCCATCCTCTCCTAAGTGCATATCCATATACACCTCCCACCGGCCCAATGAGAAGAATGAGCTCAATCCAGAAAAGCTCGGGAGAGAGGCTTCTCTGAATCCATACCCATGGCAGCGCTAAAATCACTTCTGCTTCCAATACGAGAAGGAAAACTCCTATCCAGAGATAATGCCAAGTAAAAGGTACATAAGGCGTACCGACTGGCTGTTCTCCACATTCATAAGGCTCACGGGCAGGGGGGGCAATGGCAGAGGAGGCTTGTACCAGCCGCCGAAGCCACAGCCCCCCTATTCCTATTAGTAGGGCCAAGCTAACATAAAAAATGAATACTAGCCATTCTTGTCCCTCTAGGGGTTGACTGTGGAGCATACTAAACTACAAAAGTAGAATATCCCCTCAAAGGATAAACCTCAGTTGGAGTCTCCAATTGTAGGAAGTAGGAGAGAGTCTCTCAGGAGACTGACCGTTACCTTACTCTTTTCTCTATATTTGCTTTGATGAATCAGATTTGTGCTCGGTGTCTCATGGATACCTCAGAGCCAGATATTCGGTTTGATTCAAATGGGTATTGTAATCACTGTACGAATTACCTCGCTCTTTATCGCCAGGTTCAGGAGGCAGCTGCTGACCCCAATACAATAGACTCCTTCTTCAATTACATCAGATCTAGGGGTAAAAAAAGCCCTTATGATTGCATCGTGGCTCTCAGCGGTGGTACGGACAGCTGCTATGTAGCACTACTCTGCAAGAAATATGGATTGAGAACTCTTCTCGTACATTTTGATAATGGATGGAATACCCCAATTGCTGAGAATAACATTCAAAAAGTTATTGAATATACGGGATTTGACTTCTTTAGGTATAGAATTGAAGAAGAGATGTTCAAGAAACTCCAGATTGCTTTTCTCAAAGCCTCTGTGCCTGATGTGGAACTGCCGACGGATGCTGCTATTCCTGGCGCTCTCTATGAGGTAGCAGAAAAAAATAAAGTTCGGTCTATCCTTCTGGGGTGTAACTACCATGTAGAGGGCATTCTCCCTTGGAGCTGGCAGTACGATGCCAGAGATGTCCGCTATCTGAAGGGAGTATATCATACCTATTATGCTAATGGGGACCTCAAGAACTTTCCCTATAAGTCAGTCTTCAAAGAAATCCAGCTTGTTCTCTTCAAAGGAATAAAAATGTATTACCCTCTCAACTACACAGCATATGACCGTTCAGAGGCTGCGGCTCAGTTAGAACAAATTGGATGGCAGCGCTATGGGGGTGTCCATCATGAGTCAGCTTATACAAAAATAGTCCAGTCCTACATCCTTCCTGTTAAGTTTGGAATTGATTACCGACGAATTCATCTCTCTATCAAGGTCCTACAGGGCAAGCTGAGCCGAGATGAGGCATTAGCTCTTCTTCGGAAAAGTCCTTATGAGGATAAGGAGAATGAAATTTTGATTGAAGAAGTATGTAAGAGATTTGGTCTTACAAGAAGAGAATTTGATGAACTTATGAAACTTCCTCCTAAAACCTACAAGGACTATCCTAACTCTGCGGCTCTTCTTTCCCTTATTCATCGTCTTCGTCGTCTTGCGAAAGCTATGGCAAGGGTATTCTTTAGGGACAAGATAGCGTCTGTAGGGGACTGAGAGGAGTGGTTGAGGTTTCCCAAAGAGAGGGCTTGAGCTCTTTTCCGTTAGTCGTGGTGGAGGGTGTTATTGGTCATTGTGTTCTTGTTGAGTATTAGGGAGGGTGGCGTAGCTTTGTTAGGTGGCACCTGTAGCCTCTGCCCGAAAGTATCGTCCTGGCACTTTTGCTGAGGTAGTCGGACAGCCTTTCATTGTTCAGACTCTGCGAAATGCGCTTTTGCTGGGAAAGGTCACTCATGCCTATCTCTTCTTCGGCCCGAGAGGTGTGGGTAAAACCACGTGTGCCCGAATCCTTGCGAAAGCGGTGAATTGCGAGCATCTCACGCCTACTGGCGATCCCTGTGAGCAGTGTCACTCTTGCCGACGATTTGCCGAAGGACGAGCTTTGAATCTGATTGAACTGGATGCTGCCTCTCACAATAGCGTGGAAGATATTCGCCTTATCACTGAGCAGGTTCAGCTTACTCCCCCTGAAGGACGCTACAAGGTCTATATCATAGACGAGGCTCATATGCTTACTGTCTCCGCCTTCAATGCTTTTCTTAAGACTCTGGAAGAGCCACCCCCTCATGCCATATTTATTTTGGCTACTACTGAAAAGCATAAAATCCCAGCGACAATTCTTTCTCGGTGCCAGCGATTTGACTTTCGTCGCATCTCTACCCAGGAGATTGTGAAGCGTCTTATGCATATTGCTCAAACAGAGGGGATAGAAGCTGAGCCAGATGCATTGTTCTTGATTGCTGCCCGAGCAGAAGGAGGACTCCGAGATGCACTGAGCCTCTTTGACCAGCTTAGCAGTCGAACAGGGGGGCATCTTACCTATCATGCGATCTTAGAGGCCTTAGAGACGCTGGATTATGATGCCTACTTCAAACTGAGCGGCCTCCTTCAGAAGTGGCAAGCAGAAAAAGCACTAGAAGTCTTTCATAGCTACACAAAGGCTGGATATGACCCTTCAACCTTGCTTCAGGGGCTTCTGGAGCACCTGCGTTACCTCCTCTTAGCCAAGTATCAGCCCCATGCTCTTGGAGAAAGTGTGCCACCTCACTATCGCCAGCGATACATAGAAGAAAGCACTGAGTATGCGGAAGCCTTTCTCTTGCACGCTATAGATCTTCTCTTGGAGGGAGAGCGTCGCCTCCTGTATAGTCGCGCTCCCGAGCTGGTGGTAGAAACTGTGCTCCTAAAGATAGCTCTTTTACCTCAAGCCCTGAGATTAGAAACCCCTGCGGTCCTCTCTCCTTCTACTACCCGAACTTCTGTACCTAGAACCCTTGAGGAGGTAAAAAAAAAGTTTTAGGTCTTTCTCAACCCCAGCCGCTTACTCCCCAGAGGTTAGAGGAAGCCCTTGCTGCCTACCTCTCCAGTGAGGTAGCCAGCATGCAGCTCAGGGAATATATTCTTCAAAAGAAGTATGTCATTAGTCCTCCTCTGCTTGAGGTATGGGTTCCTCATGAAAGTCATGTCAAGCTTTTTGGTCTTCAAGCTTCTCAGTTAGAGGAATTCCTCAAGAAGCATCTTCAACGAGAGGATGTGCGTGTCTCTCTCAAGGCTAAGCCTGAGGCTTTTCCAGAGATAAAAGCGCTTCACATTTCTGAGGAACGCTGGCAGCGCTTGTTGGAAATCAATCCACTTGTGGCAGAACTGCGTCGCTTAGCGAAGGGGCAAGTGTTGCCTCAGGAAGAAGAGACACGCTTCACTCACCAGCAAGACTCCTCCACATAATAAGAAGGCTAGGCCATAAAGAGTGGCCTCGGGGAGTGGAAGCGAGGGGAGTGGGATTTGCTCTATTCTTATGTCTTTCTCGCAAAAGGGCAGTACTTGCCCATATTCTACTTTTTCTGCAGAGAAGCGTCCTATCCAAAAAAGGAGAGGGAGGGGATTGGCATATGGTCGGACCTGTCTCCATGCTGGGAGAGGGTCGACCTTTTCCTCACGGGGGATACTGCTTGATTGAAGGAGGGTAAAAAGTCTCCAGAAGAGTGTAGAATCTATGGTGGGGGGGATGGCCCAGAAAGCCCTTTGAGTAGTAACAACAACGAGCCCTACTCGCTGCTCCTGTCTATATAGCTTTTGAGCTAGTTTAGAAGCTCCTTCCCATGCGGCTGGGCATCCAGCTTCTACTATGAGTCCATAGAAGGGGAGAGGAGAGGGATGAAGTGTCTCTTCCCAAGCCAAAACCGCGAAGACGCCCATACCTAATCTCAAGAGTATTCGCCCTGTAATCCAGAAATAGACCCAGGGCTTCGGGTGATAGAGTCGATCTGCTGGCAATCGCACAAGCCATATGCCCAAGAAGAGCGCCCATATGAGAATAAGGCCTGCCCCAAAAATGGTCAATGCTCCTGCAGCCTGGGGTCTATCGCATCGCGGATACCTTCGCCAAGAAGGTTGAAAAGCGTCACTACTACAAATATTGCCAGCCCGGGAAAAACAGCAAGCCACCAAGCCCCTGTGGCACTTCGAGCTGAGGAGAGCAAAGACCCCCAAGTTACAGTTGTTGGCGGTACCCCGATCCCTAAAAAGCTCAAGCCAGACTCTACGAGGATCGCTGATGCAATTCCAAAAGCGATAGATACAAGCACAGGCGCTAGTGAATTAGGCAGTGCATGCAGAAATATGATTCGCCAATCATTATATCCAAGGGCTCGAGCTGCTTGAATGTAATCTAAGTTGCGTACTTTGAGCATCTCGCCTCGGGTAAATCGGGCAATCCCTGTCCATGAGGTGAGCCCAATCACTGCCATCACAAGGAATAAGCTCGGCTTTGCAATAGCAGCTATAGTGAAAATCAAGAGGGTTGTCGGGAGAGACATCATAATCTCTATGAGTCGGCTAATAGTGAGGTCCACCCAGAGATAGAGACGCTTCCCCCCCCAAGCCGTGCGTTTGAGGAGCCGAGAGGGAAGCCAACAGAGCCCCACAATTAGCCCACTCAGTCCTATGGATAGAAGGAGACTGCCTATAAAGGAGAAAAACCCTTCTGCCAGCGCCTCTGCAAGAGCATAGCGACGCACATAGAAGCCGTAGTACAGTCCTAAGAAAACCCCTAAGGTTCCCATCCATAGACTTGCTCGGCTCAGTTGGAGGGAGGTATCCCCAAAATATCCTGCCAAGGCTCCGAGAAGAATTCCAATTATAGCTGCAATCCCAACAGATACAAGTCCCACGGTTAGAGAAATACGAGTACCGTGAATGAGTCCGCTCAGAAGGTCTCGCCCTAAGTTGTCTGTGCCGAGGTAGTGTCGTTCGACTGAGCTATTGATGATTTGCTCTTCAAAGGGCCCTACGGCAGGGGCATTGCGTAGGTCCAGCTCTTCGGGAGCATATCGTACAGGAGGCCATAAAGCCCATTCTACCTCAAGCTCACGCCAGTTCGCTTTACGAAGTTCAGGATGCCATAGATTGAGTCCAAAAAATCTTTCTCCATAATCCTTGAAAATTGGAAATATCACCTCCCCTCGGTACGAAGCAATAATAGGCTTATTGTAAGCGAGAAAGTCGGCCAAAATAGCAATAAGAGCTAAAACTCCTACTGCCCATAAAGAGTAGTAAGCCGGTTTATTCTTCTTGAAGGCCTCCCATGCACGAGCGCGTGGAGAGTAAGAGAGAGTAGTTTCCATTTTCATACCTTTACTTTTTGGTATAGCGGATGCGAGGGTCTACCACTGCATACAAAATATCTCCGACCAAGATGCCGATGAGTGTCAGCACAGCTCCAATAGTAAAGACAGCGATAATCACGGGATAGTCCCGAGCTACCATCGCCCCATAGCTAAGAAACCCCATACCCGGAATAGAGAAAATCGTTTCTAAGATCACTGAACCGCTAATCATGGCGGGAAAGACAGAGGCAAGAAGGGTAATGATAGGAATAAGAGAATTCCGAAAGGCATGTTTCCAAACTACAAGTGATTCTGGCAGTCCTTTCGCTCGAGCGGTGCGTACATAGTCTTGCTGAAGAGTCTCTAAAAGAGCCGTACGCATCTGGCGACTAAGGAATGCAAGCGATCCATAGGTATAAACTATGACAGGTAAAATGAGGTGATAAGTCCAATCTACTATCCGCTCTATGAGAGGCCAATCGGATGAGTGTTCTGTACTTTGTACTCCTCCAGGTGGGAAAATAGCCAGGTAATCTCCTCCACATAGGAACACAATCGCCATAGTGCCGATCCAGAAGCTGGGTAAGGAGTAAAGCATGAATAGAGTGAGCGTAATGCTTCGGTCCCGAAGGCTGCCGCGATGTACAGCGGATGTTACTCCCAGGGGGATGGAAATAAGATAAGCCAGCACGATAGAAATGAGATTGATTACGATCGACCAGCGTACGGCCTCGCCTAACTTCTGAGCAATAGGGCGTTTATCCTGATAGGAAGTACCAAAGTCGCCTTTCAGGAGTCCAGCAAGCCAATGGTGGTATTGATTACGGGTGCCATACCAGTGAATTGAAGGCACATAGACTTTCCATCGCTGAGCGGTAGTGGGGAGTGCTTCTACTGCCCGAAAGAGATCCCGGTAGAAGGGTATGAGAGAGGGGATGAGAAGAGGCTCTATCTGTCTGAGGCGATACAATAGGTCCTCATAGTTTTTCTCTTGAGGGATAAGAGCTAAAAGAGCCCGAACCTCCGTTCGTCGTTCTCCCCATTCTGAAGCAGAAGCGGAGGCATAGAACGCCGAGTCTAAGCGCAGATAGGCTTTATAGTAGGCTTGAATAGCCTTCCAATTGCCAAAGCGATATACAAGGCGGCGAAGGGCATCTTGCACAGGCACTTGGGGGATAAGGTGGAGTGTCTCCGGTTCGGCGAGGGGAACAATCGCAAAGTAAAAGAGAGGCAGATCCAAATGCAGTTCCTTTCGCTTCTCTAAGTAAGCCTGTAGGGTGGCTTGCCGTTCAGCCATTTGCTCACCTCCACTGCCTGCTCGTCCTACCAGCATCTGCTCCACGGGGTCCCCTGGTGCAGATTGGCTGATAAGGAAGGACAGAATCGTGATAAGAAAAAGGGTAGGAATAAAGAAAAAGAGACGCCTCAGAAGATAAGCTATCATTGGAGAGCCTGTGTTTTGCCGTATCTTATTAAATTTTGGGGTGTCCAGAACCCAGAGGGGAAAAAGCCGGGGCGAATCGCACTGGTGTAAGCGTTGCGAAATCGGCGATGAATCGCTATCCGCTCCAGCGGTGAGCTCAAGAATATGTAGGGCTGTTCATCATATACTATTTTATGAAAGAGCCGATATAATGAATCGCGCTTCTCCTTATTCAGTTCTTGGCGGATCTCCTCTATGATCCTATCAGTTCTTTCGTTCCCAAAGCCTGTGTAATTTGACCCTCCTTCTGTCCAGCTCTGAGTATGCCAGATTTGCTTAAGGTCTTGGGGGTTATGGCTTCCTATCCATGCCCCGATGTAGGCATCAAAGTCATGTTTTTTTGTTCGCTCCAGAAAGACGGACCACTCTAATGGAACGATATTCACTTTCATTCCTACTTTCTCAGCTTCCTGTTTGATGATTTGGGCAATCTGGAGGCGCACTTCATTTCCTGAATTGACATATATATCAAATTCAAGGGGGATGGTTTTGCCCTCTACCACTTTTTCACGAATTCCATTTCCATCATAGTCTTTCCAACCCGCTTCATCCAGAAGCTGAGCTGCTTTTTGGGGGTCATAGGGGATTGGGGGGAGGGTATCATTGTAAGATCCTCGATGCATGGGATAAAGTGGACCTGTGACCCGCTGAGCCAATCCGTAGGAGAACTTCTTGATAATCATATCTACATCTACCAGATGAGCTAGGGCTCGTCTTACCCTTACGTCAGTGAAGATGGGGCGTCGCCCCTGCGGACGCATGTTGAGACCGATGTACGAGTAGGCAAATGAAGGAGGATTCTCAAGCCTAAAATGCTCATTGAAAGCCTTATTCCTTCTCAATTCTACAAAATCTTTTGCAGGTATGCCATTCATCACATCTATTTTCTGAGCTTTGAGAGCAGTTATGGCAGTATTAGGATCATTAATGATGCGGTAAATAATTTTATCTGGATAGGCTTCATAAGCAATACCGCTTAAGGTATCTGCCCACCAGGTGGATTTGCGCCTAAGAACAATCTGCTGTCCTGTGACCCATTCTTCTAAGAGGTAGGGACCACAGCCGATGATGTGGGATGGTTCTCGCTGCATCGCATTATAGCGCTCAGCGAACCGACGAATGTTAGGGTCGCTACGTAGTTTCTCTCCTTCCCGGTTGAGCTGACGAATAGAGTATTTGTCCATAAGATTTTCGGGATCATAGACATAGCGAGGAAGGATCAGCATACTGCCAATGGAAGAGAGAGCCAACATATATTTTCTATTCGTAATGACAGTGAATCGACGGGGGTTTTTAGGATCTATAGATATATCTTCTATAAACTCGTAATAAGGGCGCAGAGGAGCGCAATCAACGAGCGGATTCTTAACGACTTTGAATGAGAATTCCACATCTTTCGCTGTGACGGGCTCTCCATTGTCCCACTGAGCAGCGGGATGAATCTCAAAGGTGTATCGCATTCCATCGGCTGACACCTCTGGCAACGACACAGCTAAGGCAGGGACATAAGGATAGTTAGTGTCACGAGGATCAACAGACAAGAGAGAGAAAAATATATGAGACTGAATGTACTGCGCATCTGCACTGGTAGAGTTGGTAGGATTGAGATTTTCAGGGTCAGCTAAGGTGAAAATAATGACCCAATCACCGCGGGTTGGATGTACTTGAGAAGAGGTATAAAGGCTACCCTCTTTCTCTCGGCTTCCTGAGCACTGCCATCCAGCGATAAGTAGAGTTATCCAGAGATATCGCATAGTTTTTTACAAATATAGGCATCATTCCAGCTCTAATCGAGCTATCACAAATTGTCCTGTTCGTCCTCGCATGTACGCTATCATCCCTTCTGTATTTGTGAGCTGACGAGTGAATTTTCGATAGAATACATCTGTACTTCGGAAGCCTGAAAGGAAGGGTCGAGGAGGGGATAAGTTTCCATTTTCGTCCAGGGTTACTAAAAACACCTGAGCTCCCGTGCCGCGAGCATATCCTCGGTAGAAAAAGTATATCTTCTGCGGTCCGACCAACAGCCCATAGGAGACCTCTGTATCACTGGTCGCCGTTTGGGATTTAGTAATCACCCTAAACCATTCCAACTTTCCTGTGGAATCTACAGAAAATATGATGATATCGTCAAAATGGTAGGTTTCTTGACTGTACCAGAATCCATAAAAGTCTCTGAAGGTCGTGGTTGTGATATAGGACTGCTCGCCGATCAGCAAGGCGCCACCATC
>JANXAJ010000028.1:13486-29525 GCA_025062295.1 Bacteroidia bacterium
GATCCCCCGGGCCCTCAAGGAGGGGTATAGGGTCTACGCCTACGATTTCCACCGCAACCCCATCCCCGGCCAGGAGGGTCCCAACCTCTACTGGCGGGACGTGGGCCAGAAAGCGCTGCAGAACCTCTGGAGGCAATGGAGTTTGTTGGATATTAGAAAGGAAAAAGCCATCTCCCTCTACTTTAGCAAATACAAGTCCTTGTACTTGGGTACTCCTTCGCTGCACGGAGTAAAAAGCGGCTAAACGAGCCCCTCCTCCTTTCTCCAGTCTAAATGTCGGCTCAATGAGATACACCCCTTCTGTCTCTAAGGGAATGCTTAGGGTGAGCCTCGCTTCAGGGATATATCGCAGGAGGAAATACTGAGGATAGGGCTGATCCGCTGAGCGGATAGCTCCTATAGCGAAAAGATGTCCCTCATGATTCGGCTGAATTGCTCGCCGAATCTCTATCTCTCTCTCTTTATAGGGAAGAATCCAATCCCCACCAAAAGCTGTATCAGGACCTATGAGGTAGAATCGGATACGATCCGCACTATCAGCCGGCATGCGTAGGGCAAGACTTATACAGGCATACTTGCGATTCGGTGCATACGTCAGCTCGGGACGTGTCGTGCGATTGAAGGGTTCTGCAGTGAAAATAGGCTTTTGCCGATAGAGCACTCGTCCCTTGAGATCAATCTTGTATCCATAAACCATTCTCTTTATTCCTTCAACTCTTTGCGTGAATACCCATATCTGCTCTTCTATGACAGCTAGATCAAGGAGCTCTTCCCCTGAGCTTTGTTCAAACAGGTCTTGGCTCCATTCATGTCTTAGGTCTGCATCATATTTGTGGAGCGTGAAGGTCCGTGTGGAGGTAGCAGTTTTATGAGAAATGGTAGCCAGCCCTCCATCACTTTGGACGTACTCAGCTCGGAGGGGGCGGGGATGCCGCTTGTCAAGGGCTAGCTCAGCTACTATGACTTGCAGTAAGGTGCTCCATGCCAGCAGCACCTGCATATCTCAAAGGTAGCGTCTATCTATGTTTGTAAATTTGTAAAAATGTGGGAGCGCTTGGAGCAGGTAGTCGCACGCTTCCGAGTGGTGGAGGCTCAACTGGCTGAGGGTATAGAAGATGTGCAGCTTCTTCGGAAGTTGGGGCGAGAGCACAAGTATCTTGCACCTATTGTCGCTCTATATGAGCGATGGCAGCGGATCCAGTATGCTCTCCAGCGCGCCCGCGCTGAACTAGAAGAGGCGAAGGATTCTGAGTGGCGACTTATCGCTGCTGAGGAAGTTCAACGCCTCTCTGATGAAAAGAATCGCCTTGAAAATGAACTGAAACTCGCCCTTCTGCCGCCTGATCCTAATGATGACAAAGATGTTATTTTAGAAATACGGGCAGGCACAGGTGGGGATGAAGCTGCTCTTTTTGCTGGTGACCTCGCAAGAATGTATCAGCGCTATTTTGACAAACGAGGCTGGAAATGGGAAATCAGTGATTGTACAGAGGGGAATGCAGGGGGATACAAGGAAATTATTATGCTGGTTCGTGGAGAAGGGACCTACGGTTGGCTTAAGTATGAAGGAGGTGTGCATCGAGTGCAGCGGGTCCCTCAAACCGAGAGTCAAGGACGAATTCATACTTCTGCGGCTTCCGTAGCTGTCCTGCCTGAGCCCGAAGAGATAGATCTTCAGATTAGGGAAAGCGATATTCGCAAGGATACCTATTGCTCTTCTGGTCATGGGGGCCAGTCTGTTAATACCACCTACTCGGCCGTTCGGCTTGTTCATATTCCTACTGGGATCACTGTAGCTATTCAAAATGAGCGCTCACAAATCAAAAACTATGAGACTGCTCTCCGCATTCTCCGCGCAAGGCTCTATGAGCTTGAGCTTCAGAAGCGAAGAGCAGAGGAAGAAGCGCTGCGTCGTTCCCATATCTCCACGGGCGACCGTAGCGTCAAAATCAGAACCTACAACTTCCCTCAAAATCGGGTTACAGATCATCGCATCAGTCTCACTCTCTATAACCTGGATCAAGTCATGGAGGGAGACTTAGATCCCCTCTTAGAGGCGCTGCGCCTTGCTGATCAAGCCCAACGCTTAGCTCAAATGGAAGCTCAGGCTGGTTGAGCCTCCGGAGACACAGGAGCTCCAGATAAATCGGTTACAGTATTGAGGAGCTTCATTAGCGCAGCGAGGTCCAGAAAGAATTCCTCTAAAGCCTCTATCTTCTGAAGGGACTGCCAGACATCTGGCTCAAAGAGGTGCGAATTACAGGAGAGTCCTACATAGACTTCCTTCCCATGGGATGCGATTAGTACGGTTCTATCGGGATATTGGCGATGGAAATCTAAAATGGCTTCTGTAAGAGAAGGCGTGAGGTAGCGTCGGGCAGCTGCTCCTGAGCTGGCATACACTGCGAAGTGAGAGTCGAAATCTGGGTGGTCTGCGGTATAAAGGGTAAGTCGTCCCGGCTGGTATAGATCAGCATCGGTCATTCCTTTCGGAAGGATGTAAAAATCACCTACCCGCGCTTCATGGCTCCTGACATGAGCGAAAAGCCCGTCAAATACTGGTACAGCTACTTTTTTCCCTTCTTGTTTTTCTATGCTTTTTGCGTGGATCTCGGAGAATTCAACGAAAGTACCATTCTCCAGCTGCATAAAGCAGTAGTCATCACCTTCATATCTATGGATGGGCTTGCCAAAAAGTCGGCTTTTCACAAGGGTAGCAGCTGGAAGATACCGATGAGGGATATAATGAAGGCGCTCATCTACAAAGCGGACAATACCATCTATCACCCGTCCCTTAAATAGATTGTAGAAGCGGCGACTGCTGAGTACTTCTTTCCAAAGCATGTAGGCGAGAAATCCCAACACGAGGGTAACGAGGATAGCAATAGCGACTAAGTACTCTTGGCCCATCCATTCTGCAATAAGCCATGTAGCAAGGGCACCGAAGGGTATGGCGAATACCCACACCAGAACAGCGCGGAAAATCGTTGCCTTGCGAGCTGCTTCCGCTGCTGATAGTTCGTGCGTCAGCTTCTCGCTGAAAAATTGCCGAAACTCTTCTAACGTCTTCATAGGGCTATGTAGTTTTTAGTTTTTGCAGCAACTATTGTGCCAGATATAATGAAGCAGAACATCCAGAAATATCTCTACTTCCCCAAAGGTAAGCAAAATGAGCATATAAAGGTCAAACATACCTCTTTAGAAGTTGAAGCTGTGTGGAATAGTAATACTTTTGCAGGGGTGCGAGGGTGGTTAGGGGTATTAACTCTGCCACTACTGTGGGCTCAGGGCTGGGAAAGCCTTCGAGACTCTCTCTTGCTTGAGAACGAACGCATAGAAACGCTAGAGCTAGATCAGCGCCCGCTTCCCTTTATTCAATCGATAGAGCGACCGACATGGGCGGTGGAATCACTTCAGTGGGAGGAAGCCCCGCTATTGCCGAGGATTTTTCCTTCTACTCTTCAGCCGAGCCGACCTGTCTGGACTAAAAGAGCTCCTTTCCATCTGAGCTATGGGCTTGGTCGCTTTTGGACCCACACAGTTGGTATTCATTGGGGGCGCACTCGCGACCTTTTCGCTGATGAGGGTGTCAGCTTTACCCACGCTTCCACTGCTCAAGGCCATGTCCCTCGCGCACGCTGGGGGCAGACTCATCTTACTGCCTGGATAGGACGCTACGCTGAGGGGAAGGGCTGGGAAGCCACCTACCGAGGTGGCTATGAATCGTTTGTATTTTATGCTCCCTATGCAGAGGGCTGGGCGGGATTCTCTGAGGACACGCCGCTTCTGGACACCCTCAAAGGACATTATTTTCGTCAAGAGCTGAGAACGCGAGCCTATCACTCCCGTTTTGGTGAAATTCAACTGGAAAGCCGACGATTAGATTTTCGTCGTGGTCGTCCCGAGTGGCAAGGGATGGCAAGGGGGCAGCTTCGCCCCTTTATGATAGGTCTATGGCAGAATCAGAGCGGAGGACAACTCTTCCTTGAAGGAAGGCGTGTTCTCCTCTCCCTTTATACCTGGCTTGATCGAGACTTCCCAGCTTGGAGTATAAGGGGTGGGGCTCGAATCGCCCTCGGATCCGACAGTGCCTTTCGCTTCCTACCAGCTCCTCTTCTTCGCATAATGTATAAGGGGGTGAGCCCCCTATGGCGTCCTTATCTTGAGGTTCAGGGGGATTTGCGTCCTATTACCTATTTCTCCGCTTCAGAGCTGAATCCATATCTGAAGCGAGGGTCTGCAACCCTTCCTTTTATGCGAGAACCCCTTAATCTTCAGTTAGGCTTCCGAGGTCAGGGGCGCGGTTGGGACTACCAGATTGCTGGGGAGTACTTAGTCTTGAGACAAGTTCCTCTCTTTACTCCAGATAGCAGTGCTTTTTTTCAGCTTCAGACGCTTGCTTCTTTTGAAAGTCAAGGAGCAGTCTTTCAGTTCTCATATGCACCTGTCCTTCCAGGTCCCTGTGTAGAAATGCGAGGGGTGTACCGCCGATGGCAGGCCAATCCTTCTCCTTATAGCCTTCCTTCAGGGGAGCTCTGGCTCCGATTCACTTCTCCATTCCGAGACCGCTTTTGGCTCAGTGTAAGTACCTATTTTATAAGTAGTCGTCTCTTAGCTCCTCAGGTGGAAGCTCCCCCATTTGTGGATATCTCGTGGGAAGGTCACGCGCAAGTTCTCCCTTTTTTGAGTTTATTTGCTGGGATGAATAACTTGCTTAATCAACGCTTCTATCGGTGGTATGGATACAGAGAAAGACCCGTAGATTTTCGCTTTGGCATATGGATAAAACTGGGGTGAAACTATGGCTCAGATAGATTTTCAGGCATATATTGCTTTATTAGCGGCGGAGCTTCCCCGCTTTTCGGTGCCTGGGGTAGGGAGCTTTGTCTGGCATGTGGAGAAGGCATATGTGGATCCAAAGTTGGGTATTGTAACCCCTCCTCGTCCCGTCTTGAAATATGAACCAGGTCATCGGTATCAAGCTGAGACTGTTGCTTTTTTCCAGGAGTATTTTGGCTCAGATGCGGCTGAAGCCGAAGCGCTTCTTCGGGAGGTGGGACGGCTTGCCTCTGCTTATCTCAAGGCGGCGAATGAGATGGATCTCTGGAAGTTTGGTAAGATCAAGCGAATAGGAGGGTTATATAAGATAGAGTTAGCGGAAGGGGCACCGATTCCCTTTGCAATGGAGCTGTATGAAGTTTCCCTGCGGGCAGGGGCGGCGAGCTCAGTTGCTCCCCCCCCTGTGCCTACTCCTCAGGACAAACCCAAAGAGAAGGACAAAAAAGACAAACCTTCTCTGTCGGATGTTCCTAGAGCGCGAGTAGTAGAAAGTCCTCCCTCTATTGAAGAGGAAGGAGATATAGAGAAGGGCGAGATTCTTCCTCAACCCGTGGCTGTACCTCGGCAGCGATGGGGTCTGATGTTAGTGGCGCTGGCGCTTCTCATTTCACTTTTAGCTGCTGGCGTCTTCTGGATTTTACGAAAACGCAAGCCTGCTCAGCCCGTGGAGATTGTTCTCTCAAAGTCTAGGCCTACGGCTGAGCCCTCTTCCGAAGTAAAGCCTCCTTCTCCAGAGAAGCCTACCACCTCCTCTACAAGTCCGACTCTGACCCTTCCAGAGAAGAAATCTTCTGAAGCAAAACCGTCCCCTTCTTTACCATCCCCTCCCTCTTCCCCATCGAAGGCTTCTCCTCCCCCTCCACCCAAGCCCTCTCCTTCATCCCCTGTGTCAGGACGATATTATATTATCGTCGGGTCATATCCCTCCCGCAGCGAGGCGGAAGAAAAAGCTCGCCAATTTTCAGGCTATTCTATAGAGTATCTTCCCGGAAAGGAGCCTGGCTGGGTGCGGATTAGTATATTTAGCTCTTCGGATCGCATGCAGGTTCAGCAGAAACTGAGAGAAATAAAGACCCGAGTACCAGATGCTTGGGTCTATATGGCTCCCTAAGTTCCTGCGGAACTGTTGGATGGGGTTGGATGGCTTAGAGCCTCAAAGAAGGCTTGGAGTTTCAGCCGAGTCTCCCAGAGGAGAAATCCAGCTTTGACCCAGGTTCTAACATAGGAGACTCGCGCCCACGCCTGCTCAGGCGAATCGGGGGTCAAAACCCCAGCTACAATAGGAACACCCGTATGAGCATTCAGATAGGCTAATTGCCCCATCACAGTGTGAGCTAAGTATCTGTGGTGCTCTGTTTCTCCCTTTAGGATGCATCCCAGAGCGATAATGATAGGCAATTCATCTGTAGGGGTAGGGAGGTAAGGCTGGAGATACCCAATCGGACCAGGCGACTCTAATAGAAACTCTGAACGCAGTTGGCTGTCAAAATTGCCTTGGAAGAAAGGTGGGAAGCGAAGGTTGCTTTGAATATGAGTTGGCCCTTTCACAGAGACGACCTGGGCAAAGCCGTGCTTCCAAGCATACTGGCGAGCCAAGGCAGCGGCGACATGGATGAGTTCAAAGCTACCTGCAACGAGGAAGAAGTGGAGTCGCTCTTCGGGGAAGCGAAACAGTCCTAATTGAAGGCGTACCTCACGCTCCATCGCCTCCATCAGATCATCATGCCAAGCGGTGCGTAGGACAAAGACCCGAGCTCGTCGTAGGACTGATTCAGGAGGAGTGTAAGACCATTCCTCGGTTTTCATGGGGTGAAGCGCAGGCGTTCCAAGTGTTTCTGAGCCGTGTTCGCCTCATTTGATAGGGGGTACTCTTCTAAGAGACGCTTATATAGCTTTTCAGCTTTTTGGGGTTTTTTCGCAAGTTCATAGGCCAAGGCCCCTTGAATGAGGTAAGGGGGGGAAGTTTGAGAGTTTCTATGAATGGAGGCTGCTTTTTCATAGTAGCGGGCTGCCTTTTCAAATTCTTTGTTTTCAGCATAAGCTCCTGCAAGCGCAGCATAAGCGGCTCCTCCTAAGTAGGAGTCAGGCGGCTCATACGCTGAAAGGACCTCTATCGCTGGTCCCACCTGCCGAGTTTTGAGATAACACAACCCTAAATACAGCCGACACAGATTGCCTGCGGGAGTCCAGCCGTACTCTTCTACGAGTTGCTCAAAGCCTGGAGCGCCGATTGTTCCTTTGATGGCTTTTTCAAAAGAATCTTGTCGGAAATAGGCTTCTGCGAAACGCATGAGTTCAATGCATTCCTCATTTTTTGCATTCCGATATTCTCGGAAAGCCACCCATCCTACGACGATGACGACGAGCCCGATTGTAAGAATGGATGTCCACCGACGCTCTTGGAGCCGTTTCCAGAGGGTTGCCCATACGCCCTCTGAAGGGGGTGAAGCAGACTTGGCTTCAGACCGAGGGATTGGCTCTTCAGCCATTTGAGCAAAGGTACAAAGTCTTTGATGAGCGTTTGCTTTTATTTAGAGGCGAAAGTATTCATTTCTCTTTGTGAGGAAGGGCTTTGGGGATGGAGGTGGAAAAGAGGGTAAGAGAGCGGCAGCTCTCTTTGGGAGCTGCCGCCTTAGCGAACTGAAAAAAGAATGTCTGCGTATCTTGGAAGCGGGTACTTTTCGGAAGGTAATAGCCCCTCTATCGCATCTGCATGGCGGCGCATCTCTTCCATCAGAGGACGAACCTCTTCATATACGTGATTCGCCTGCTCTTCGGGGGTGGACAGACTGAGGATGTACTGCCAAAGGCTTTCAGCCCGTTGAATCCCTTTCCATATCCCTTCTATATGAAATTGGAGTTTCTCAAATAGGGCTTGTTGAGGCAGCTTTTCGGGGGCTATGCTTGTAGCAAGGGCTTGCATGGGCTCAGTTGTCAGGAGCGCCGTTAGCTCCTTCTGATATTCAAAAGCTGCGGGGAGAACAGCACTCCGGAGAAGGTCCAAGAGGGTATGGAGTTCTATGCCATAGGCCTTGACATACCGCTCAATCCGAACCTCATAGCGCGCGTGAAGTTCAGTTTCGGAGAGGATTTGCCGCTCTCCAAAGAGCTTCTGGGTGGCTGGACTCAAATACACTTTGAGAACTTGAGGCACATGAAACGAGACGGACAAACCGCGCTGTTCTGCTTCTTCTCGCCAGGCAGGGTCGTAGTTATTGCCGTCAAACCGAATGGGTCGGCTCTCAATCAGGAAGTCCCGAATCACAGAGAGGATTGCCATCTCGCGTGAGGGGGACTGACTGCGACGGAGTTGGACCTCCTCAGCGAATCGATCCATGGCTTCTGCGACAGCAGCATTGAGAGCAATCATGGCAGGGGCACAATGAGCGGAGGCTCCAACCGCTCGAAATTCAAACTTGCTGCCCGTAAAAGCGAAGGGTGCTGTCCGATTGCGGTCAGTATTGTCCCGTAAGAGAGAAGGCAGTCGTGGCACTAAAAGGGAGAGCGGCGTTTTATCCGTAAGACGCGGAAGCTCAGGCACTTTTTCCAAAGCTTCAACCGCTTGAGTAACCGCTTTACCAAGAAAAACCGACAAGATCGCTGGAGGCGCCTCATTCCCACCGAGACGATGCTCATTCCCCGGAGTGGCGATAGTGGCTCGTAGAAGATCAGCGTGTTTATATACAGCCATTAGAACAATGCTTAGAATGGAAAAGAAGCGAAGATTCTCCCGAGGATTTTTCCCAACTGACAGGAGATTGATGCCTGTATCTGTGGAGAGAGACCAGTTATTATGCTTGCCGGAACCGTTGATACCAGCAAAAGGCTTTTCATGGAGGAGACATTCTAGTCCGTGTCGGCGAGCTGTACGCCGAAGAAGGTCCATCAAAAGCTGATTATGGTCAATCGCTACATTGAGTTCTTCAAAAATGGGCGCACACTCATATTGAGAGGGAGCTACCTCGTTATGGCGAGTCTTTAGGGGAATGCCCAATCGCCAGGCCTCTGCCTCTAGCTCTTCAAAAAATGCGAGAATCCGCTCAGGAATAGAGCCAAAGTAATGATCTTCCATTTGCTGACCCCGGGGGGAAGGGGCGCCAATCAGGGTTCGTCCTGTTAGCCGAAGGTCTAAGCGCCGCTGAAATGCCTCTCGCTCAATCAGGAAAAACTCCTGTTCTACCCCCAAAGTGGGGAATACTCGTTCCACACCTTTGTAAAAGAGAGAGACTACCTTTTTCGCTGTTTGATTGAGAGCTTCAATGGAGCGCAAAAGGGGCGTTTTGTAGTCTAAGGCATGTCCATCGTAGGAGACGTAGGCTGAGGGGATGCAGAGGGTCTTTCCGTAAATGAAGGGAGGTGAAGTAGGGTCCCAAGCTGTATAGCCTCTTGCCTCAAACGTACTACGCAAGCCTCCGCTAGGGAAAGATGAGGCATCAGGCTCTTGCTGAAGAAGCTCACTGCCATTGAATCCGCTCAGCACCTTGCCCCGATGCACTTCAAAGAAGTTTTCATGTTTTTCAGCTGTAAGGCCTGTCAACGGATGAAACCAGTGGGTGTAATGCGTAGCTCCTTTTTCGCTTGCCCACTGCCGCAAAGCGTTTGCGATTTCATCCGCTAGCTCTGGAGAAATCGGCTCACCGTGCTCCCATCGGCTCACAGCTTCCAAAGCGGTTTCGGAGAGGTAATGTCTCATGACCTCCCGATGAAAAACCAGTTCGCCAAACTGTTCTGGCTTTAGCCGAACGGTTGCCCCGTTGACTGGGGTAACTGTAGAGGACTTCATGCCTTGCAAAGGTAGAATATCTCATCTACCCTGAGACCCAACCGAATGTTTGGCAGAGTAAAAAAGTTATATATTTGTGCTATGTATGGAAACTTAACCATTCGCCCTGAGGACATTGAAAACTGGGGCAAGAAAGTTCAAGAAGAAGACCCTGAGAAGTTAGCGCAGTTTGAGGCTCGCATTGCTCGTGGGGAAAAAATAGAGCCCCATGACTGGATGCCATTTGAGTACAGGCGACAGCTGATTCGGTTGATAGAGCAGCATGCTCATTCTGAGATTATTGGAGCCTTGCCTGAGGGGACCTGGATCACTCGAGCTCCAAACTTCCGACGCAAGCTGGCTCTTATGGCAAAAGTGCAAGATGAAGTCGGTCATGCCCAGCTTCTCTACAGTGCTGCGGAAACCCTTGGCAAGTCACGAGAGGAGATGATTAATGATCTTCTTAGTGGAAAGTCTAAATACTCCAATGTATTCAACTATCCAGCTCAAACCTGGGCGGATACGGCGGTTATTGCATGGCTGGTAGATGCGGGGGCAATCATAAACCAAACTACAAACTCCAAAGGGTCGTATGGCCCGTACATTCGAGCCTTGGAACGAATCTGTTGGGAGGAATCATTTCACCTCAAGTACGGGTATGATAGCGTTGTGTATTTAGCGACGGGTACGCCTCGCCAGCGAGCGATGCTGCAGGATGCTCTCAATCGCTGGTGGCGCCCGATCATGCACTTTTTTGGGCCTCCGGATACCCAATCCGTCCATACCGAGAAGCTTATCAAGTGGAAAGTCAAACTCGCCACGAATGATGAGATGAGGCAGCAGTTTCTGGATATGTATGTGCCCAAGATTTGGGAGTTAGGACTTACAATTCCTGATCCTTACCTTCGGAAAAATCCAGAAACGGGGCGATGGGAGTACAGTGATCCCGACTGGGATGAGTTTTGGCGAGTCATCAATGGGGATGGGCCCTGTAACAAGGAGCGCTTGGCGGTGCGTAGGTTTGCAGAGGAGAAAGGACGATGGGTGCGTGAGGCTATACGCCTGCCGAGCGCCCGATACGTAACGCCTCTGGCGTGATGGCTTCGCTGGATCCCCGAATTCGGCGGGCGGAGCCTGAGCTCTGGCATATCCCCCCTCTTCCCTTGGAACCTCTCGGTCACTGGCAGACTTATGAGGTATTTATCCTTCGCACACGCGGTAGCCATGCCCAGCATGTAGGCTCTCTTCATGCGCCAGATGCGGAGATGGCTCTTATCCTTGCGAAAGAGCAGTATGCGCGACGCAGTCAGTGCGTAGCGTTATGGGTCGTCCCGACTGATTCTATCCTTTGGACTAGTCCAGAAGATGAAGACCTCTTTCTCCCTGCTACAGATAAGACCTATAGAGAACCTCAAGGTTATCTCCACACGAGAGAGCGTCTAAACAAATACCGAGACCGGCTCAAGCCCTCTGCTTCATGATAGAAGTGTTGGAGAGTTTAGTCCTATCTTTAGCTGATGATGAGCTTTTGATAGGGCACCGTCATGCCGAGTGGATAGGATTGGGCCCTATCTTAGAAGAAGATATTGCGTTTGCCTCTATCGCTCAGGATGAGACAGGTCATGCTCAGGCTTATTATCAACTCTTAACTGATATTGGTCTGCGAACTCCTGATGAGTATGCCTTTAGACGAGAGCCGAGTGCTTTTCGGAGTGCTCACCTCGTGGAACTTCCAAATTTTGAATATGACTATGGTTTAGCGCTTATGCGGCACTTTCTTTATGACGCGGCTGAGCAGGTGCGGCTTGAAGCTCTGCGTCAGAGTTGCTATGAGCCTTTAGCTGGATTGGCTTGTAGGCTCTTGCGAGAAGAAAAGTATCACTGGATGCACGCTCAGCTTTGGATTAAGCGCTTGGGCTGCTCTACGGAAGAGGCTCACTCTCGTCTCCAAAGCGCTCTCAATCAGCTCCTTCCGTATGCGTGGATGCTCTTTGAAGAGCTTCCTAATGAGGAGGAGATAGTGGCTGCGGGATGGATGCCCCCTTCGACTGAGCTTCATCGTCAGTGGATAGCTCGTATAACTCCTATTCTGGAGGAGGCTCATCTTTCCTTGAGTCCTCCTCGTCCGGATCAGCTCCTTCCTCTTCAAGGGGCGCGTCGGGGCGCTCGCAGCCCTTATTTTGAAGAGCTGTATGCAGAAATGACAGAAGTCGTCGCATCCGATCCTGAAGCCGAATGGTAAGCCCTGTCTCCTCAGACCTGATTCGCCAATGGCTTCGGGGAGTTTCTGATCCCGAAATTCCCTCTGTCTCAGTAATTGACATGGGCATGATTGGCGAGGTGCGGGTAAGTGGCAAACGAGTGGAAGTAGAACTAGTGCCTACTTTTGCGGGCTGCCCAGCTATTTCCCTTCTCAAGACGCAAATAGAGACTCTTCTCAAGGAAAAAGGACTGGAGCCCCATGTAGAAGTGCTCCTCACGCGTCCATGGCGCATAGAGGATGTAACCTCAGCCGGCTGGGAAGCTTTGCGCCGAGCAGGATTTGCCCTTCCAAAGAAGTTTGTGTCAGATCCTCTTGAAATGTTTGCCCATGTAACTTGTCCTCGCTGTGGCTCTGAATCTGTAAGCCTCTCTTCTCCTTTCGGGCCTACGGCATGTAGGGCGATTTTTCGCTGCCACAACTGTGGCGAAGCCTTTGAGCTATTCAAGCCACCTCTTTAGAAGAGGCCTCTGTTAGTTCAAGCCTCTTAATGCAAGGGGTATTTACAATGCTTGAAATCAGCTGCTCATCGGCTGTCCAAAAGGTTTTACGAGAGACTCTTCATGCGCTTTCTCCTGAGAAAGCCGCCAAGCCTTTTAGTAGGCGCAAGACTCTTGGGTGGAGCGGCTCATTCAGGGGGTGGTCGCGTCTCTTGTCTGTAAGAGTAGCCCAAGCCAAGGAAAGTACTCTCACCTCCTGCATGCTAAAGGGGCACCATCGTCTACAGATTTTGGCGCATTCTTTTGGCGGCATCTCCGAGAAGAAAGCTTGTGCTGACCCTATTCAGCAAAGAGACTCTATAAGAGTTCTCTCTTGGCTTATGTCTCCTCATGATGGCTTTTAGGAGGATTGGTTAGTAGCAGTAGCCTTCAAGAGGAATCTTCTCTCTGAGAGCCAGCGTTCCGCATCTAAGGCAGCCATACAGCCCGTCCCAGCTGCTGTTACTGCTTGTCTGTAGACAGGGTCTTGAACATCTCCTGCTGCGAATACCCCCTCTATGTTCGTATGAGTGCTTTTCGGCTTTGTTACAATGTAGCCCTGCGGATCTAGCTCTATTTGTCCTTGAAAAATGTCTGTATTAGGCTTATGGCCGATTGCAACGAAGAAGCCTTTCACAGGTATCACCCTCTCATCCCCACTCTGAAGATGGCGTACCCGTACCCCTTCTACCGATTTCTCTCCTAAAACTTCTATGGGGATTGTATGCCAGTGGATATGGATCGTTGGGGTGTGTCGGACGCGGTCTTGCATGATCTTAGAGGCTCGCATTTGGTCTCGGCGGATAAGCATATGAACCTCGCTACAGAGCTTTGAAAGATACAGGGCCTCTTCACAGGCGGTATCTCCTCCGCCTACGACTGCCACTGGCTGCCCCCGATAGAAGAAGCCATCACAGACTGCACAGGCACTGACCCCTGCTCCATAAAGGCGCTGTTCTCCCTCTATTCCTAACCATTTAGGGCTAGAGCCCGTAGCAATGATAACAGCTTCGGACTCAATAATCTCCCCACTGCTGAGCCATAACCGCTTTGGATCTTCCCGCAGTTCAACTTTTTCTACCTGATCATAGACGATTTCTGCTCCGAAACGCTCTGCTTGTCGGCGAAAGTCTTCCATCATCTTAGGTCCGAGAACTCCATCAGGATATCCTGGATAGTTTTCTACTTCACTTGTTCTGGTCAGTTGTCCGCCAGGTTCAGCTCCTGCTACTATGAGGAGTCGGAGTCCTGCCCGTGCCCCATAGATAGCTGCAGTGTAACCCGCTGGTCCTGAGCCGATAATGGCAATATCGTATCTCATGATTTTATCTGAGTTTTTTCTGCATGTAGTCGTAATCCTTCCCGAAGAAAAGTCTCGTACTCCTCCAAATTTAGCGTAAAACCCTTTGGAGGGAGAAGAGGCTCTAAACTCTCATCGGTGATCACATAGTAAGGCTGGGCTTGTACTTTGTAGCGTGCTTTTTCAAAGTATAACCATTTATCGCCAATAGTACGCAGTTTCGTTCCTTCTGGGGTGATGATCACGGAATCCAACGGAGTCTCATCATCTACGAAAAGAGAGACCAAAATGAATCTCTCTTGGATGAGGCGCTTGATAGGAGGGTGGGTCCAGACATTAGCTTCTACTTGGCGGCAGTTCGTACAAGTATGACCCGTAAAATCTATGAGGAGGGGCATCTTTTTCTGAGCAGCGTATACTCTGGCTTCGTCTATATCATAAAATGCGCAAAAGTCGGCGGGGGTATGCTTGCGGAGCCTGTCAGCGTAACGGCGATTGGGAGGATAGGGACAGGAGGCAGCTGAGAGAGAAGAAGTCCCTATCACCCGAACCCCCATTTCATCGTGAATGGGAGGCAAAAGCCCTGAGAAGAACTTGAGAGGTGCTCCCCACAGTCCCGTGAAAAGGTAGAGCGCCAGCGCAAAGCTTCCCATGCTTAGCAGGAGGCGTCCTACCCCAATCTCCGAAGGCGATACTCCCTTGAGTGGGATTTTGCCAAGAAGGTAAAGAGAAAGAAAGAGAAAGAGAGTAATCCATAGCGTAAGATAGACCTCCCTATCTAAAAGTCCCAAGTGCCAGACTAAATCTGCATTACTCAGGAACTTAAGCGCTAAGGCAAGCTCTAAAAAGCCCAGAGTCACCTTGAAGGTTTCCATCCACTCACCTGAGCGGGGTAGCTTGTTGAGATATTGGGGCATGCCGGCAAGGGCAGTGAAAGGCAAGGCAAAGGCTAACCCGAATGCGGTCATCCCTACCATCGGCTCCCATATTCGTCCTCCTACCATTTCTATCATGAGCGTACCAACTAATGGCCCCGTGCAGGAGAAACTGACCAAAACTAGAGTAAGTGCCATGAAAAAAATACCTCCTAAGCTTCGGGGACTGGCAATCCGACTGGTAGCTGTGCCCCAGCTCGCAGGTAGAGTAATGTCAAAAAGCCCTAAAAACGAAAGCCCGAAGATGAGAAGGATAAAGAAAAATAGGAGATTCACCCATGGGTTGGTAGCTAAATTGTAAGCAGCGCTTACACCAAAGAATAAGGTAAGAATCAGACCTAAAATCCAGAAAATAATCAAAATGGAGAGCCCATACCATAGGGCCAGTAGAGGAAAGCCTGTCCTTCCTTCAGTGGCTTTAGTAAAGTAGCTTACTGTAAGGGGAATCATAGGAAAAGTACAAGGGGTGAGAACGGCTGCCAATCCAAATAAAAATGCCTTGAGGAAGACCCACCAAAGCCATCCATCGGATGAGGAGCCTGAATTAGTTTGAGTTGGAGGAGAAGAGGGTAGGTTCGCTCCTACTGATAAAGCAGGGGGAGCAGAGGGGGGATTCTGCTTTGACACGCCTGTCGTTTCATTCTCTGAGGAGGGGGAAGGAGTAGAAGAGGGGCTCCGCTTTGGCACATCCTTAGGAGGCGCCGGAATAACCTTGAAGGAAGCCTTGAAGTCCTTAGTCTCAGTGTAACACTGCTCCTCATCGCAGTACTGATACCGAAGATAACCCACTACTTCTGCTGGGGCTGACTCCACTATAAAATGCTGGATGAAGACCGCTTCCCCTTTGTAGAAATAGACTTTTGTCTCAAAAATCTCATCATATTTTTCTATAAGTTCTCCTTTCTCTAAAATCTTGCCTAATGGTTGCAGGCCCTTTTTAGATTCAATTTTGATTTGAGTAGGGAGATTAGCTGGCTTTTCAGTAGGACGACTAGAATACAAATGATAGGAGGGGGGAATTTGAGCTCTAAAGACGAGCCTTACAGTATCGCCGACTTGCGCAGGAGAGGGGCCCTCTGTAGTGATTAGCCAGGAGATGATTGTCTGCATCCAGACTAAGCCCCCCGTTATACCCATCATATCACTACAAAGTTACTAAAATGGCATAGCGGGAGGCTTGCGGAGGTGTGGGCTCAGCAAACAAGGAGAGGGGAGAGAAGGCTTTATAAATACCACGTAGTAGAGGGGGGATGGGATAGAGCAGTGGGGAAGAAGCAGCAAGAGTTGGATGTGAAGAGGCTAAAGGGGAATTTGATTGGGGAAGTGGGCTAAAAGCGGTTGGAGGCTATTTCTCTAAGGGGAAAGAAAGCTTTATAGGAAGTGGTAGTAAGATACGGCTGAGCGGAGGGAGCGGTTGGGCGGGCAGTTTGTTAGTTGGGGCGGGGGGGGGCCCCCGAGGGGGGG
>JANXAJ010000029.1 GCA_025062295.1 Bacteroidia bacterium
GGCAGCCACCTTCGGTGGCTGCCGCCACTCCCAACCCCCTCCTCACCCCTCCCCAGTCAAGAGCAGAATCCAAGAAATTCACGAATTTTAAGCAATGCGACCTCCTCTGCTTCATGGGCTTGTAGGGCTTCTCCTGTGGAGTTGTCAGCCTCCCTCCTCCCCTTCTCCCCCACCGAAAGTCACCAACTCAGCCCCTTCACCTTCTACCCAGAAGTGGCGAGAATGGGCTGACAGCCTAACGCTTGAGCGGCAGCGTCTCATTCTCGAGTCCCTCCTTCGCACAGCTGAGCGAGAGGGCTGGGCAGGGGCCGTCCGATATTGTCATACAGCAGCTGAAAGCCTTACTTTCTACCAGAGTCAAAAAGCTACTTTTCAACGAGTGGCCCTCCGTTATCGCAATCAAAAAAATGCCCTTGCCGATTCCTTAGATCAACTTATCTATAAGAGCTTCGCCTCAAGCGGAGAAAAACAAAGCATAGTCATCCCAATGGAAGACGGAACTCTGCGATACTATCGTCCAATTTTCCTTTCCATGTCTCAGTGTCTCAAATGCCATGGCAAGAGCGAGGACATAGATGGGGAGGCACTTGCAGAAATCCGAAAACGATATCCGAAGGACCAAGCCGTAGGGTTTGCTTTGGGGGAGCTTCGCGGTCTGTGGAAGGGCATCATCCACCCCTGATGAAGGAATCCCCCATACCTTTGTTGAAATGCAGAAGCAGATACTGAGGATAGTCGTTCTTTTTGTCATAGGGGTATCGGGACGGCTTTTGCCCCATCCGCCGAACTTCACCCCGCTGGAGGCTGTGTCGCTTTTCGGAGGAGCGTGGATTCGTCCGTTCTGGCTGAGTCTCACTATACCCCTCGGCATTATGGCAATGAGTGATGCACTCTTAGGCTGGCACAATCTCTGGCCCTTTACATGGGGCGCAATGGCAATAGGAACCATCTTAGGACGCTTCTTTCTGGTAACTTCCCAAATTTTCTCACTGGCAGGTTTGGCTCTCTTGCAGTCCACTCTCTTTTTTCTTATCACGAACTTTGGGGTATGGATAGGAGGCTCCTATGGATATACCTTCAAGGGATTGATTGCTTGCTACATTGCTGCCATTCCCTTTTATCACTATCAGGCTTTAGGAGCCCTCTTTTACAGTATTCTCTTCTGGATGGCGGAATATGTAGTTTATCGCAAATTATCCCCCATCATAAAGTGAAAAAGAGTGCGTCAAATCCTTTTCCTTAGCTTCATGGATGATCCAAAGAGAAGTAATCCGCAGGGAGTGATTGTTATTGGCACGGGGCTCTTAGCTCGTTGGGTTGCCCAGCTGCTGGAGGTAGAAGGCGAACTTGTGTATGGATTTAGTCCGCCTCGGACTCAGCCGAAAAAAGAACAAGATATGCTCGGGATTCTACCCCCCATTACAAAGGCACATATCTGGAAACTTCTCAAGTCAGGTGAAGCTGATTATATCATAGCTTTGACAGACCCGGTGGCACGAGAGCGGATGGCGATACAGCTTTTTGAGCGGGTGAAACGCCCTCCCAGAAACTGCATCCATAAAAGTGTATTTCTCTCACCGACTGCCCAGCTTGGAGGCGGGCTCATTCTCTTTCCATATGTAGCGATTGGGCTCTCAGCTCAAATTGGGGGTCATGTTGTCGTGGAGAGCCACACCTCTATAGGGGCAGAAACCCATATTCATGACTTCGTGAATATTGGAAGTGGATGTCACATAGGGGAACAGTGTGTAATTGAATCTTATGTATGGATAGGACGGGGAGCAGTTATTGAGGCAGGAGTCAAGATTGGGAAAGGTGCCCAAATCCTCCCAGGTACCACCGTCCGTACCCCTGTAAGACCAGGTGCTATCTACGAAGGATGAATTATGCGATTCCTTTTTTCGGTATGGAACAAGGAGGAAGTGCTTCCCTTGGCTCGGTTAGCTGCTAACTTAGGAGCTGAGATATGGGCATCTAGCGGGACAGCTCGGACTTTTATGGAAGAGGGCATTCCTACCCACTCTATTGAGCTGCTTACAGGTTTTTCGGAACTTTTAGGAGGGAGAGTCAAAACGCTCCATCCAGCAATTTTTGCTGGGATTTTGGCTCGTTCGCCTGACGAGCTTCCCTCTACAGCGCCAATATGGGATGTAGTAGTGGTGGAGCTTTATCCGTTTGAACGAGAGAAAGAAGAGTGGATAGAGCTTATAGACATTGGTGGGGTCACTCTTCTACGAGCAGCTGCTAAGAATTTCAGACGCACATGGGCAGTAGCAGGCCCCTCCCATTACAGAGAAGCGATTCACTTGCTTGAGAGGTACCAGGGGGTACCACCCTTAGAGATACGGTATCGGTTTGCTGCTGAGACTTTTGCTCTGACAGCCGCCTACGATGCCAAGATTGCAAGGGGTTTTATCGCTCAGCCAACCCAAGCAGAGCCCCTCCGATACGGAGAAAACCCCCACCAACAAGCCTTTTTCTTAGGAGACTTTCCTCGCATTTTGAATGGAAAGCTTCTCTCTTACAATAACCTCTTAGATATTTCCATTGGGCAAGGGATTATACAAGGATGGACGAAACCCGCTTGCGTAATTCTCAAGCATACTCAACCTTGTGGGGCAGCTTTAGCGGAGACTCCTCTTCTCGCCTATCAAAGAGCCCTATCAGCAGACCCAAGCGCCGCATATGGAGGTGTCGTCGTATGTAATTTTCAGATTGAGAAGGAGTGGGCCCAACACACTAAAGGGCATTTCATAGATGTGTTAGCTGCTCCTGCTTTTCATGAAGAAGCGGTGGAATGGCTTGCCCAACACAAACAAACAACTCTCGTTGAACTGCCAGTAAGGGAGCCAGCAACATGGGAAGTGCGCAGCGCCCTCGGTGGGCTCCTCTGGCAAGAAGCCCACCTCGGCGATGAAACAGATCCAGAACTGCGATGGGCTGCTCGCCTTCTCCGAGCCCTTTATTCCAATGCCATCGTCATTACAGCAAATGGACAGCTTTTGGGAACTGCAAGTGGAGAAACCTCCCGAATTGAAGCTGTACGTCTCGCTATTGAAAGAGCAAAAAAGCACCCCATTCCTCCAGAAAGCCTCCTTCTGGTAAGTGACGGATTTTTTCCTTTCCCTGATAGCATAGAGCTCATTCATAAGGCAGGAATTCGTCGTGTAGCTGTCCCACGAGGAGGAAAGCGTCAATCAGAGATAGAAGCTCTTGCCCGAAAATACGATATTTGCCTGACCTTTTTAGAGTATCGCCATTTCAGACACTGACTATGTTCGGACTACTCCTGAGACAAGACATCGCCATAGATTTAGGCACTGCGAATACCGTCATCATGGTGGATGGCGAGGTCGTGATAGATGAACCTTCTATCGTAGCGATAGAGCAAGGTAAAAACCGAGTGATTGCTGTGGGACAAGAGGCGCTCTTTATGCATGAAAAGGCACACAAGAACATTCGGACAGTTCGTCCTCTTCGCGGAGGGGTTATCGCCGACTTTGCGATGGCAGAAGCAATGATTCGGGGATTTTTAGCCAAGATCCCCGGCAACCGCCGCTTACTCAAGCCTAATCTACGACTGATGGTGTGCATTCCGAGTGGCATCACGGAGGTGGAAGAACGAGCTGTGCGCGATTCAGCGGAGCGAGCTGGAGCTCGCGAAGTATATCTTATTCATGAACCTATGGCTGCAGCTCTTGGAATGGACTTAGATGTAGAAGCACCCATCGGTAATATGGTCATTGATATCGGCGGTGGTACGACCGAAATCGCAGTCATCACCTTAGGAGGAATTGTGTGTGATCGCAGTATCCGAATCGCAGGAGATGAGCTAAATGCTGATATCGTTGAATACATTCGCCGTCAGCATAACCTCCAGATCGGCGAAAGGACAGCTGAACGCATAAAAATAGATATTGGAGCTGCAATCGTAGATATCCCAGACCCCCCTCCTAACCAACCCGTCCGAGGGAAAGATATCATGTCAGGGACACCTCGTACGCTCTCTGTCTCTTACCGAGAGATCGTCAGTGCCTTAGACAAATCCATTTCCAAGATTTTGGAAGCGGTGATGCAGACCCTCGGGGCGACACCGCCTGAGATTGCTGCAGACCTTGTGGAACGAGGCATCCACATGGCAGGTGGGGGTTCTCTCTTACGAGGATTAGATCAACGCATCTCTCAGCAGACGGGGCTGCCCGTTCGAATCGCTGACGATCCTCTGCGAGCCATCGCTCGCGGCACGAGCTATGCACTTCGCAATCTTCACAAGTTCCACTTCCTCCTCGTGAAGAGCTGAAGGTTCTTCTTTGATGAATTTCCCCCTTTGGCTTCGTTTGCTCTTGAGTCCCACAGTCCTATGGCTAATATCTCAAGGAATAGCCCTGTATGTGTTTCTTCATTATACCCCCTTGCCCCGCCAAGCCATAGAGCGATTCAGTTTAGGGGTTCAAAAGTCCTTCCATGAAGTAGTGATGTGGATGATCAGTCCATGGCGAGCCCTGCAAGAAGTAGATAGCCTGCGTCAGCTTGTCGCTCATCTGCAAGAACATATAAGTACTCTCTCTGCCGAAAGCCCCGCCATACCCTTTCCGACAAGCGGTATCGGGGATTTCAGTGCCCTTAAGGGATATCGTCTCCTGCCAACGAAAGTTATCTATCGGAGTTTTCTTCTCCGAGAAAACTATGCCATTCTCAATAAGGGAGGTAGAGATGGAATCTATCCAGGCTTAGGGGTATTGGCCCCAGAAGGAATTATCGGACTCATCGCTGAAACCACTGCTACCTACAGTATTATGTATGCACTCTTTCATAAAGATGTTCGCTTATCGGTAACACTACCTCAACATGGTGTAGTAGGACTGACCCGTTGGAATACCCCGATCCTCAACCGCCTTCTTTTAGAATACATTCCTCTCCACATCCAAGTAAAGGAAGGCGAAGAGGTATGGACTGCTTCCCACAGTCTTATTTTTCCAGCTGGGCTGCGCATTGGGCAAGTAAAAAGTGTCCGAAGTGATTTTGCACAAGGCTTTTACACTATTGAAGTAGCTACATACGCAGATTGGAGTCGAGTGAATAGCTTATTTATACTTTTGCCCCTTCAGTGAAGGAGTTCATTTCAATTGCTTTCATTGGATTCCTTCTACTCTCTTTTCATGCACTTTTATCTCCTATTCTTTCAATCGAGAATATCGCCTATCCCGCTCCTTACATCCTTTTTTGGATGATTCTGCCCTTTAGCTGGTCTTTCATCAAAGGAGGAGCGGTAGCGATCGCGTATGGAATTCTCCTTGACCTTCTTTTCCCTCCTCATGGCCTTCAGACATTCTGCGGCTTGTGGGTATGGGGCTTGCGAAAGCCCATCTATCGCCTCTTACACCCCACTCTTCCTCCTGAGTGGGAACTTACGACTTCTGTGCGACAGTTTAATTCATCGGAATTTTTTGCTTATGCCTTTCCTTTGACCCTTCTTCACCAGCTCTGGTACCTTTCTTTAGCAGCATGGAACCTCTCATTTCAGGTGCTTTTACTTATAGGTTTGAGCGCAGCCTATACCTTTTTTTGGGAGTGGATTATTTTTGAGATAGGACTGCGACAGAGATATGTACGAGCCTAAGTATGATCAGCGGCGATGGGGATGGATAGGCACGATCCTAGTCACAGGTATCCTACTTATACTTAGGCTGGCTGAACTCCAGCTTAGCTCTGCTGAGGGACGCCGTCAAGCTCAGATGAATACCGTACGACGAGTGGAAGTGATCCCTCCAAGGGGAATCTTAAGGGACCGGAAAGAGCGGATTTGGGTCTACAATGTGCCTTTTTTCAATGTCTTTGTTACTCCGAAAGAAATCTCCGGAGTGGATACGGCAAGGCTTGCCCAGATTTTTGGTCTCTCATCTAATGTACTTGCACATAAGATGGAGCAAGCCCGCCAATTCAGCCGCAGTAAGCCCAGCCTACTTGTCCGATATGTCTCTCTGCCGAGATACGCCAATCTCATGGAGCAGAGCTGGCGCCAGACCGGGTTTTCGGCTCAAGCCCTACATAGTCGTCGGTATCTTTATCCTACTGGGGCTCAATTTTTAGGCTACCTTAGTGAAGTTACTCCCCAAGAAATCGCTGAGTCTGAAGGGCGTCATACACCAGGAAATCTCATTGGACGCTCAGGCATAGAGCGTCAGTATGAACGCCTTCTTGCAGGACGCAAAGGCTACCGATATATTGTAGTGGATGCAATGGGACGAGAATTATACCCTTATCAAGAAGGCAAACACGACATTCCACCTGTTCGCGGAGCAGACTTAACTCTAAGTGTAGATGTAGAACTTCAGCAATTTGCTGAAAGTCTTTTCTATGGGAAAGCCGGGGCCCTTGTGGCGATAGAGCCTGCGACAGGGGAGATTCTCTGTGCAGTCAGCGCCCCGACCTACGATCCTAACCTCCTCTCTGGGGAAGAGATGCCTTTCCACTGGCAGAAGCTTCAATCTATGCCTCGTTTCCCTCTCTATAATCGAGCTATTCAAGCGATGTATCCACCAGGCTCTACCTTTAAGCTCCTAAATGCCTTGGTGGCCCTACAGGAGAGTACTCTAACGCCGGCCTTTATCTACCCCTGCGCTATGGGCTATCTCCGAAACGGAGGAAAGCCCGCATGTCATGCACATACGGCCCCACTCTCTCTCGTTAGCGCTATTCAGCACTCGTGTAATGCATACTTCGCTTCAGTCTATACTGACTTTCTTCATCATCCTCGCTTCGGACGAGTCGGCTTTGCATACGAACGCTGGAGAGAATACATGATGTATTTCGGTGTGGGACGCCGACTGGGAATAGATATCCCGTCGGAGAAACCCGGCGTCCTTCCTACCCGCAGCTATTATGATAAAATCTATGGCCACGACCGATGGAATGCCTTTACCATCATCAGTAATAGTATCGGACAGGGGGAGATTCTCATGACCCCCCTTCAGATGGCAAATGCCATGTGTATTATTGCAAATCGGGGCTTTTATATCCAACCCCATTTTCTGCGTCAAGTCCATGGGCAAGTCTCCCGACCAGTAAGTTACTTTGATACGATTGTCGTGCCTATCCGTCCTGAGTATTTTGAAATTGTCATTGAAGGCATGCGACTGGCTGTAGAAGCTGGAACAGGCTACTCAGCTTACCTACCTGGTTTGGGCCTTTGTGGAAAGACAGGAACAGCTCAAAATCCCCATGGGCGCGACCATTCGCTGTTTGTAGGATTTGCTCCCATAGATAAGCCTCAGATCGCCATTGCCGTCGTAGTAGAGAATGCTGGATGGGGAGCTTCGTGGGCAGCCCCTATCGCTAGCTTGGTCGTAGAGAAATACCTCAAAGGCACCATTTCTCGTCCCCATCTTCTTCAGTACATCAAACAAACAGCCCTTCTACCTCAGTAAGATGCATACAAAGCCGCTTCGCCTGCATATCACTACCCTTGGTTGTAGCAAGAATATCTTTGACTCTGAACGGCTAGCGGCTGCGTTAGGGGGACGGTATCGCCTCTCTCACTCCACCGAACTTGCTTCCGCCGATATAGTGATCCTCAATACTTGCGGCTTCATAGACCAAGCCAAACGAGAATCCGTAAAGGCTATCTTAGAGTATGCAGAAGCCAAACAAAGAGGGCTGATTCAGCGCCTCTATGTTATCGGCTGTCTCGTCGCTCGGGACAAAGCTACCCTTCAAGCAGAACTGCCAGAAGTGGATGGATTTTATACTCAGTCAGAATATGAAAAGCTTATCCTTGATCTCCAAGGAAACTTGCGGAATTTTCTGTTGGGAGAGCGACAGCGGCTTGGATACCCTCATCATGCCTATCTCAAGATTTCCGAGGGCTGCAATCGCAAATGCAGCTTCTGTGCCATTCCCCTCATGCGAGGCAAGCATGTCTCTAGACCAATGGAAACTATCTTAGCTGAAGCCCGCTTGCTCATTGCTCAAGGCGTCAAAGAAATTAGCCTTATCGCTCAAGACCTTACCTTTTATGGGATAGACCTTTATGGTAAGCGTCGGTTAGCCCCCCTCTTAGAAGCCCTCTCAGCTTTAGAAGGAATAGGATGGATTCGCCTACATTATGCTTATCCAGCGGGTTTTCCCCGAGAAATTTTGAGCGTGATACGGGATGCCCCTCCAATCTGTAAGTATTTAGACATGCCCCTCCAGCATATCTCAGACCGCATCCTTCGCCAAATGCGCCGAGGACTCTCCGCCTCTCACACTAAAGCCCTACTTGAAACAATTAGAACTCAAGTGCCCAGCATCGCACTTCGCTCAACTTTTATTGTTGGTTTCCCAGGTGAGACTGAAAGAGAATTTGAAGAATTGCTCCAATTCTTGGAAGAATACCGTATAGAACGAGTGGGAGCCTTTCTTTACTCTCATGAGGAGGGCACTACAGCTCATGCTTTGTATTCAGATGACGTTCCCCTCAAAGTCAAAAAGCGCCGATACCATGAGCTTATGAAGCTGCAGCAGCAGATTTCATATGAGTGGAATCAGTCTTGGATCGGTCAGACTATTCAAGTTCTCGTAGATGAAGTGAAGGAAGGAGTAGCTGTAGGACGCACACAGTATGATGCTATGGAAGTAGATAACCTCGTCTATGTCTCGGATCCGACAGGTCAAACAGCTCCAGGTAAGTTTGTTCAAGCTCGTGTGGTGGATGCCACTGAATATGATCTATGGGCAGAGCTTGTTTGAAGTCAAGACCCTTTATACCCCCTTTGAAAGCCGTCTTTGGATACTTTTCCTCCCAGAGGCTTACCTTCAGGGCGACACAGGCTGTTATGCTTTTTATGAGGTAGAGATACTCATAAGAGACAGTCTGCGAGTCTATTCACGACAGGTCAGATATCTACGACTCTTCAGCACTTACTCAGAGATGCCCTCTAATCAAAATATGTGGAGTATAAGCCTTGTAAAGATGCCCCCCCATCTTCAGTGGGAAGTAATAGTATGGGATAGAGAGCGGCGCTGGGGTACTTCTCAGCGAGGAACTTTCTCAAAAGAAGGGTGGGCCCTTTCCCTTTTCAGGCACGGCGAAGGCTACACTATTCGGAACCTAACCGAATCCCAGCTCGTGATATATACCTTGCCCAGCGCTACTTATCTTGGGCAAGCCGCCCTTTACAAAGGGGAATCTTCTCTACCTGAGCTAACGCGCTACCTTTCAATTGAGGAGCGGCGCTTTACCTTGCAAGCCTCTGGCAAGTGGGACACCCTTCGCCTCTCGTGGAGAGTAAAGGAACTGCCTGCGGGAGCGTACCTCGTGGGATTATATGTCTATCAAGGGGAAAATCTTTACTCTCAATCCTTTCAGTCAGTGCGCTGTAAGTGAAAAAGAAATTTGAGCCCTGTTGAGGGGATAGCTCTCCATTCTCCCTCCCAACTAAAGCCGACAATCTCAGCCGTAGCCATTTCCACCGCTGTTCCTCGCCAACGGGTCGCTATCTCACTCCAAACAGGATTATGACCAACGAGAGCAACTGTACCCAGCTTATCTGAAAGGGAGCGAATTGCTTCATAAATAGCCTCAATATCCTCCCCATAAAAAGCATTTACCGGCCGCACCCATTCATGAGGCAAGGAAACCACCTGAGCAATCAAGTGCGCCGTCTGCCATGCCCGAATAGCGGGACTAGAGAGAATCGCTTCCGGTCGGCAGCCTTGACGCAAAAGGGCCTTCGCTTGTTGAAGAGTATCCTTGATACCCCTCTCTCCAATTGGGCGATTGAAGTCAGAGAGCCCTTCTCTACTCCAATCTGATTTTGCGTGCCGAATAAGCAAGAGAGTCTTCATATCTTCTTTTGATTTCTATGCCGAAAGGCAGCTCCAGCCGTGCCCACAAGAAGGAGAAGAATTCCTCCCCAGAATAAGCTAATAAAGGGCTTGTATAAAATCTTTACTGTAATGAAGGCATCGGGTCTACGGCGTAGAGCTATCTGAAAGTTGAATTTCCCTGTTTTCACCGAGATACTCTCTATTTTTAGGGTGAGTCCCAAGCCGCTCACAGAAGCTGAGGGGGTCATTAGTTGCCGCTCATGAATGCTAAACTCTACAGGGAAGCGATAAGCGAGATGAGGATTTCCCTTCCATGCAGCTATCCAAGTTCGGAATGTCGGATAAGAGGCGTTTTCCACTTCAGTCAGCCGCTCCAAAACTAATCCTATCTCTCCCCAATAAGCGGTATCCCCAATTCCCAGAGAGAGGAGCCCCTGGGTGAGAGGCGCCCCTTCCGATTTGGGCAAGCTGGTCAAATGCACATAAAGGTCTCCATGCCAAAGCCGGACATGAGCAGGATGTGCAAGAAGGCCCGAAGATTCACTTACATCCGCTTCCAAAAGTAGAGAGCGACTCCAGCTGCTATCTAACCTCGTCAAGGTCACTTTGTATCGGTAGCGGCGATCTGCTGGCTCTACGGGAAGTAGAGCCAAATTAGCCTCTATAAATGAGTGAGCAGAAGAAAGTGAAACAGAGCGTATTAAAGAACTCTGCCCTAAAAGTCCATCGGGAAGCCAAACTTGATAAGAAAATCCCAAGCTATCCTGGAATCTCCAAAGGGTTTGCCCCCCCTCATGGAGGATAGGAGAAAGGCGTTGAATCGGGGGTACAGGCTCTAAAAGACCTTCATACCGAACGAAATATCCCAGAGCTGCAGCAGAGCCCCCATGGGGAAGAAAAAGGTTGTCTCCCCCACTCAGGTCGTGTAGGCTCAGATTCTGACTCAAGATGCGTTGATAACCACTGGAAAAGAGGCTCCCGATAACAAGAAGGGCAAATCCCATGTGAGCGAGAATCGCCCATGGTGAAGCATGCCTTTTCTGTAGTAGGAGGGCAATCGCTCCACCTATCGCTACAAGAGCTGCTCCCAATAGAAAATCATCCAGAACAAGAAAAAACGCTCCACGCACCCGCTCAAGCAACGAACCTTCAATTAGATGCCGACGATACTCTGAATGATATACGAAGTCCCACTCTGCCCACCACAAGCCAGCTACTATGGCAATAAGTAGAAAACTGCTAAACCATAGAATTGTCTCCCATCCTCGTATCCTAAAGGTTTGAAAAAGCGCATATCCCATGAGCCCAAGGAGAGGAACTCCTATAAGCCCCATCCATTCATAATACACTTGCAGTGAATGACTCCCCAGAGTCCAACTTGTACCAAGGATTTTATTCAGAACTGGTAGAGAGGTCAAAAGCAGAAGAAAGAGGGCTGCCCATATCAAAAGAAGAGCTCCAAGAGTTAAAGCAGAGCGTCCCCATTGAGAGAATGAAGGGAGAGGGAATGCTTTTCGCTGCAGAAGAAGGAGGATCGGCCCACCCAGAGAAAGCCAAACTCCCCATAAAAGCCACTCGCCCAGCCCCAAATCAGTAAAACTATGGACAGAACTCTCTGCCAGAACGCCGCTCCGAGTTAGGTACGAGCTATAAAGCACTAAAGGAAATCCCAGTACCGTCGCAACGATGGAGAGAGTGGAAGCTCGGCGCTGCCGACGCCATACCCATATCAGGTGAGCAGCTGCAACCATCACAAGCCAAGGAGCCAAAGAGGCATTTTCTACGGGGTCCCAATTCCAATACCCGCCAAAGTTCAAAGTCTCGTAAGCCCAGTAAGCCCCAAGGCCGATACCGAGCCCTAGTAGGGTAATCGTTATCCATAGCCATCGCAGAAGGCGTCGACTGACCTCGGCATTGACTCCTCCCGCTCGTACCGCTAAAAGCCCCTCCCAAAAAGGGAGAGCAGCAGCTGCATAACCCGAGAAAAGCACGGGCGGATGAATCACCATCCAGAAACTCTGAAGAAGAGGATTAATCCCGTTCCCGTCTGAGGGTACAAACCCCTGAGGAATATCGCGCTTTGCTTCCCACAAATAAAGAAAGGGAAAACTGCCCCAATTACTTTCCACTGGAAGAAGAAGCAGTCCCCCAGCAGTAATAGCTGCCCGAAAACTGAGACGCTGAGCAGCTCCCAAAGCTAAAACTGCCGCAATACCGAGAAGCTTGATCCAAAAGACCTTAAGTCCAATCAGAAGAAAGAGAAGAACCCCCCCACCCATTCGCCCAGCCAGAGGAAGGGAAGAAGCGCCCCATCCCATCCATAGAAGCGCTCCCATCGCCGCAATGCCCCATATAGGGAAGTGAATCCCAAGGAGAAAGGTAGCTAAGTACCCATTTACTGCTAAAAGTCCAGCTATGAGAGCCCATCGTTTCTCGTCCCGCAAGGCTAAGAGCAACCACCCCAGTACCAAATGCCAGCCCATCCAGAGAAGAAAGCTCCCCTCCTGCCCCTCCCACAAAGCAGCGGTAATATACTCCACCGGAAGTTGGCGAGAGCTATGCGCCCATACATAGTAGAATTCATATCTGTGAGCCAGAAGGAGAAACAGCAGCAGACCAATTGTCCCCACAAGCGATAGTGTATGAAGCAACCAGCTCCCCCAAGCAGCCCCTCTCCATAAGCGCTGCCCCCGATAGCTTTCCCACGCTGCCACAGCCCCCCATATTCCACTCACCCACAGAAGAATAACAAGAACCGCTCCAACCGTCTGCATATCCGCCTTAAACAAATGTAAGACCCCCAGGCTACCCTCTATTTGATACTTTTGCCTCTGTGAGCCTGACATGCATTCCCCTTCTATTCTCAGACTCTTTTTCCAGCAGCTTTCAGACTACATGCGCCTTGAGGGAAAGCCAAATTACAGTGCTTGTCATTTCTTAGTACCTCTGCTAATATGCAGCTAAAACATGAGCAAACGAAAGCCCTTACCAGAAGAAAAGAAGCATGGCTCTGTCACCGTAGGGATTTTTGATTCTGGACTGGGTGGACTCTTGACAGCTCGGCTTTTACGAGCAAAGCGTCCTGATCTCTCTATTCTCTATTATGGAGACACAGCTCATCTCCCCTATGGTGACAAATCTGAAGAGCAGATTCAAGAGTATGTGTGGAAGATTGTCCGTTTTCTCCGAGGGAAAGGGGCTGAAGCAATCGCCATTGCCTGTAATACAGCTTCAGCGGTAGCATATGAAACAGCGCAGGCAGCTGCAGGAAGCATTCCTGTATACAATGCAATCAGTCCTGCTCTAAAGCGATTTGCCCAAGAGTCACTGCCCTCTCCCGTCGGTGTCATTGGGACCTACACAACCATCCGTTCGGGCATCTATGGTCGGGCTCTGCGCAAAATGGGATATACAGTCCATGAACTACCCACCCCTCTCTTAGTACCTCTTATTGAGGAGGGATGGATCCATCATCCAGCTACGGAAGCAGCCCTTCATACTTACCTAAGCCAGCTTGGTGAGGTAAAGACGCTACTCTTAGCATGTACTCACTATCCTCTGCTGGAGGGACTCATTGAGCAATACTACGCAGAGCGACAATACCCTATTCAAATCCTGAGTACCGCCGCCCTCTTAGCAGAGGAAATGGCACAAAGTCTTCCCCATGCCAGTAAAGGATGCATTTCATTTGCCCATTTTTGGGTTTCAGATGCAAATCCTCGCTTTATAGAGCTTGCCCCTCGCTTTTGGAGCGAACCGATTCAGCTCAATGAGGTGAAAGAGCTCTCCTCGGGCAAAGGGCAGCGAATAGCCCAAATCAGGAAACCACCTTACTTCTAAACACCTTCTGGGAAGAAGGAATCTTTTCAATCTGCTGCCAGCTGCGACAGAGAAGACGCCAGAACCCTTTGAAGCGACGAAGAAAAGCCCGCCAGAGACGGCGTGGAAGCGAAAGGCGATGAAGCAAAGGCAGCCTAATCCGCATTACCGTCCCCTCTTTAGGTGAGCTACGAGCTACAAAAATTTCTCCCCCATGATACTCCTCTATCACTCGCCGAGTCAGGGCTAGCCCCATGCCCCATCCCCGCGACTTAGTTGAAAAACCAGGACGAAATACTTCCTCCCAGTGTGTAGGCGAAATACCCCTCCCTGTATCAGCCACATCTATGCATACTTCTCCCTTCTGGACCTTAACTGAGACGCTAATAGTACCCCCCTCTGCTGGTAGGGCGTCTTGACTATTGCGAAGAAGGTTCTCTATCGCCCATCGAAGAAGGGTGGCATTGAGAGGTAGGATGACTTCATGTTCAGGCGGTCTATAAACAAGGCGTATTGAGCGCGGTAACCGCTGTTCAAAGTATCTCACCGTCTCCTCCACAATAGGAGAAAGGGGCTGCCGTCGTAAGCGAGGCTCCATCCCAATCTTGGAAAAGCGATCTGCAATCTCGTTAAGCCGTTCCAAGTCTTCCTCCATCCTCGGTAAAAGTCTATCCAAAAGCTGGGGAGACTCCTTCAGAATCTCTATACTGCCAAGCAGACCTGACAAAGGCGTTCCTAACTGATGGGCAGTCTCCCGAGCAAGCCCTACCCACAGCTTGTCTTGACGATACCGATGAGCAGTGTAGAGAAATCCTATCCATATCAACCCCGCTATGACGATAATCCCAGATGCTATTACAGGCATCCATCGGACATGTCGGAGGATTAGAGGCTCTCCATAATAGATTTTTAGACGGCGTTCTCCCCCATAGCTCACTTCTATAGGTGGAAACTTCACTGTATCCGCTCTCAAGTAAGGGAGATACTCTAGAACCTTTTCCCCTTTTGGCAAAAGGGGTCGCAGCTCCTGGAGATTATGACTAATCACCTTGCCCTCTTCATTGACTAAGATGAGAGGAACAAGGAAGAGTCGCGAGCCTTTCCGACTTTCTGGAAAGATGTAATCCCAAAAAAAGCTGTTTAAGCAATCTTCTGGAGCCTGTGCGGCATAGCGCAAGCCAGCAGCATATAAATGCACCAACGTAACCTGCTGTTCAAGCAGTCGCCTTGCCAAGGCCTGGGCATAGAAAGAGACCGCTACAAGAAATAAAAGAAGTACAGAAATGATAAGGACGAGCCAACGCAACCGCATACTTCTATTCTAAACTGCAGCTCGTGGCAGGCGGAGGAGCCTCATTCAAACGAAGAAGATACTCCGAACAGCTGTCTATGCGAAAGTAGCGAATGGAAGAGGCTATAGAGCCAAAAACACCCAGTCCATTCTTGATATTTGTATATTCAGGCTTCACAGTAGTGAAATCCGTATAAGCTGGGTCATTGACTCGTAAATAGGTGTAGAGAGCAGTATCCAGCGCAGTGAGGCGAATGCTCCATGCTTCGCCCAGAAGACTATTGTTATAGACAAGAGGATAAGAGAAGGGGAAAAGATTCGCATAAGCAGTAGAAAGGAGTTCGCGCTCCTGGAGCACATAAGATTGTATGCTGGGCCCTACAGCAGGAAGGCGCCTTGGACCGATAACAAGGGTGCGCCAAACAGTATCACCCTCACGCACCTCCCCATACCTAAAGACAAAACTCAGTTCATACCCCCCTGCCAAAGGAGGAAGCTGAGTAGGGAACTGAGGGAAAAATTGGATGATGTACTTTTTTGTCAAGTCTATCGTAGGATAAGCAGGTAGAGAGGCAATATATACGATGCTATCAGGACGAATAATGTAAGGGCGCGAGGGCACAATAGTAGTAGCTTCCACATTCAGCGAAGGCTTTTCTGGCACTTCTACAAAGAGGGTATATTCAGCACGCGGCACAGGTCGCATAGGAATTTTATAAACTATATGGAGGGGGAAAAAAGGTTTGTCTGGTATCTTAATCACAGTCTCGGGGATAGCTACCCACACTCTTATTCCATCGGTGAGTCTTACTTGTGCAGAGACACTAAGGTCGGTTCGAGCAGCATATGCAGCCGCATCTTCTCGGGTAACAAACAAGCGCCCTACTCGGATGTACTGCGTGTCCGAGTCCGCACTCAAAATTCCATAGACTACCAACTTCTCTCGAGCTTCAGGCGACACTAACTCCACATCTGTTCGGCACCCCAAAAGGATTATGAATGCGAAGAGAGTAGTGTATTTTTGCCAGAACACTTCAGCAAATGTATCCTGAAAAAGGCATATTTCTTACTGAAGCCCAGAAGCGGCTCATAGAGCTATGGGGGAAGTTAGCCCACTCTTGGGGAGTCGGCCCAACTATGGCACAAATATTTGCTCTCTTGTACGTCTATCCAGAGCCCTTAGACACAGATGTCATTATAGAGACTCTGAATATCAGCAGAGGCAATGTCAGCATTAATCTCCGAAAGCTCTTAGATTGGGGGCTTATTCATAAGATAGACATTCCAGGTAGCAGACGCTCTATCTATACCGCCGAACGAGACATATGGCAGATTGCAGCTAATATCATTCGGAAACGCTTTGAGCGAGAAATTACTCCTATGGAGGAGCTCTTAACAGAACTGCTTCAGAGTCCGACCGTCGCTAAAGATAGTCATACTCGGCAGGCGCTTCAGCAGATTCATGAGGTGCTAAGCGCCGTTAATCTGGTTACGCAGCTTGCTCTACCGCTAATGGTCACCGCGGAACGGGATCGAATGCTTCGGATACTGGATTCGTGGCGAAAGCGGATTCGTGCGTATGAAGGTAGTCTATCAGGACGAGGTCTTAGCGGTCCTGAACAAACCAGCGGGAGTACCCACTCTGCCTGAACGCTTTGCAGGGTCAGGTAGAGATGTGCTAACCTGGGCTCGGCAGCACCTTCATCCAGCAGCCGTGGTTCTCCATCGCTTGGATCGCCCTACTTCAGGACTTCTCACCTTGACTTGGGACAAGGAAGTCTTTCGAGCGTTATACGCCCAATTCGCCCATCACACAGTAGAAAAGAAGTATTGGGCGCTAGTTCATGGAGAACCAGACTTTGAAGCGGCTGAACTAACTGCTCCTATCGGTGGAGAACCCCCTAAAATAGATCCCCGCCATGGGAAGCCAGCCCTGACAATTGCCCATACAATAGAGCATTTCCGTGGATATGCCTTAGTGACATGCGTCCCTGCTACCGGACGCACCCATCAGGTGCGTCTCCATCTTTCATACTATGGATTTCCGATTGTGGGTGATGAAAAGTATGGGGGACGCCCCCTCTATCTCTCCTCTTTTCGCGTAGGATATAAGCCCTCCCGGCGACGCCCCGAGCGCCCCCTTCATGAAGAGGGAGTAATCTTCCTTCACGCAGGATTCCTCAGCTTTTTTCACCCTCTCCGCCAGCAGAAATTAATAGTAGAAGCAGAACTCCCCTCTCACTTTATGATTGCACTTCAGCAGCTTCGGCGCTGGGCAGTACACTCCTCCTTTTTGCCATAATCATTCTGGCAGACCTCGTTATACGACTAATGCCCGAGGAGTAGACTCGCCTCACCGGTTAGAGGGATTCTTCTTACGTATGCATGTATTGGGAGCTTTAGCTTCTTCTGATCCTAAAGCCCACACCTACCTGCGTATAACCTTACACAGGAGAAAAGTTCTGAGGATTAGCAGCGTAGAGAAAAGCTATCAGCGTCTCTCCTACAGCTTGCAGGGTCGCCCTATCTATCACATCTAAGTCATCTTCAGTAGTATGCCACTCTGGAAAGAAGCCTTTGCCTGAAGGATCACGATGAATGATATTTAGCATAGGGATTTTCCCTCGCAGAGAGAGATAAAAGGGGTCATCAACAATCGGGTCGCCCGCCAAGGGCAAAAAGAATCGCTGGTAGCCAAGCTGCCGAGCGAGCTGCCATACTGCTTCAGTCAGGAGTGGAGCATATTGTCGACTATACCCCTCTTGGAGGAAGGTAGCTCCCTTAGCACCTACCATATCTAAATTGATGCCCCATGCATAAGCCTGAGGAGGATAGGGATAAGGAGACTCAAGCCAGTACTGGCTGCCAAGACAATAAGAATCTTCCACACCTTCTCTACCTAAGTCTTCAGCATCCCATAGGATCACATCAATAGGATAGGAAGGAGGCTGTTGACCCAGGAGACGGGCTACTTCTAAGAGAATAGCCACTCCACTAGCTCCATCGTTCGCTCCGGGTACTGGAGCCTCTGGCTGGCGAGCATCTCGGTCTGCATACGGACGCGAATCCCAGTGAGCTGATAAAAGCACACGCCGACCCTCTGTTGGCCCAAAAGATGCGATGATGTTCCGAATAGGAGTACCTCGGTACATACCTACTTGCTCATATACTTGGGCACCGTATCGCCGAAAAGTTGAGACAAGCCAGTCTCCTGCAGCTTTATGGGAAAGAGTACCAGGGATACGCATTCCAAAGCTCAGTTGGGTTTGAATATGAGTATAGGCACTCTCCGCTGAGAAAAAGGGACGCTGTGAAGAAGGTCTAAGGAGAGGCTTCTCAGTAGAGGGCGAGGGTTCTTGACAAGCACTCAGAAGGAAGAGCAGCCCTGCCCACCTCAGCTCAGTAGCCAAATAGCTCCTCCAAGGAAAGCTCACGAATTTCTAAGCCTTTTTCCCTTAGCTTCTGAAGGGGAAGTCGCTCTCTATCCCCCATCACAAGAAGAAGGCGAGGCTTGCCTTTGAGATAAGTCCGATGGAAGGTAAAAATATCTTGCGGAGAGAGAGAGGGTAGAGCCTCCCATAGGTCCGCCCGCCGTTCTCGAGCAAGCCCCAATCTCCGTGCCGCCCAAAAAGAGAAAAAGATCTCCTCGTGCTGTATCCTCTCTGTGGCTAACTGGTCTCTCAGCGATTGTCTGGCTATCTCAGCCAGCGCTGGTACTACCTGAACCTCCTCTATCAGAAATTCCATAGCCTCATACGCCTCTATCAGCTTGTCAGCTTGAGTGCTCACGGTGCCAACAAAATAATAATGCAGGTCAGGACGAGTAGGAGAAACAAAGTAAGCATTCGCAGCATAGGCCAAACCCTTGGCTTCGCGAATCTCTTGAAAGACCACAGCTGACATCCCCCCACCAAAATACTCTGTAAAATACCGAGCCACAGGGAAAATTTCTCTCCGATAAGGAACTGAACGATGGACCCACTGTAAAACTGCACGAACCATTGGAAAATGAACGAAATAGACTTGGCGAGAGGGGGTTTCCACCATTGAGAAGTGCTGCGGCACAGGAGGTGGCTGCCACGGTGAAAGCGGTAGCAGTGCTTTGCTAAGAAGAGGAGAAACGGTGGCCCCTCCCGGTCCATCATAGTAGAGCTCCCATGGATACTGCCAGAGCTCAGCCGCTCGTCGAGCCATCTCAGCCGCCGTCATGCTACGCAGCTCCGTTTCGGAGGGAATATATTTTTGGGGATGGTCAGGACCATATAGACCATACATAAAAAGCATGTTCTGAATCGTCCCCGGATTGAGCTTGGCATCTGCCATGTTCTTGAGAGTATTCCCTCGGAGGAAGGTCCAAGCCGCTTCATCTGCACTGGGGAGCCTTAGAAGGGAATCAACAAGAGCGACAATTGCAGAAAGATTCTGCGCCAGCCCCTCTACCCTTACATAGCTCTCTCGCTCCCCACTGCTGAATGAAATACGCCCTCCCAAAAGAAAGAGTCGCCGCTCAAATTGCTGACGAGTCATCCCTTGCGGTGCAGTCTCTTCGTAGTACCGCATCAGGTGGGGGATCCACTTATCATGGGCACTCCCTAAGGGAAGATACCAGATGAGGGTAAAGAGGCTATCATCCACATTCGGGAGAGCATATAAAGGCACTTGTCCCGCTACAGTCGCCTTTTGAAGGACACTATCAAAGGTCAAAAAGTGTGGTAAAGGAGCTTTTTCCTCCCTCACTTCATTCAAAAATGCTTCTACATAAGATGAAGCTTGGTCTCTCTCAATCTGAAGAGGGGTAATGGGGGGCTTAGGCACCTTAGGTAGAGAAGGGCGTTCCCCCTGACGCTTATAAGCCACGACACAACGACGCACGGAGTAATACTTGCGAGCAAACGCTACAATATCCGCTTTCTGGAGCGAACGCAACCCTTCTATTTCATACAGCGCAGCAGACCATGGACGAGCTTTGACAAAAATGTCCATTAACTTATTTGCTCTATAACTATTTTCTCGCCAGCCTTTCATCTGGCTCAGATGCAGATCATTAATGGCAGCTTCTATGAGAGTCTCATCAAAGTCCCCCTTCTGAATTCGCTCAATTGCTCGCCACAAAAGCTTTTCTACTTCTTCCAGCTTTTGACCAGGCTTGGGCTCCGCATACAGAATATGAGCGCTATGATCAGAGAGAAGCAGCGGAAAAGAACCAGCCGACTTGACCTTGTGAGTCTGAACAAGCCATTCGTCTAAAAGCCCCGTAACAGTATTAGAAAGGAGTTGGTCCAAGAGGATCAAGATTTGAGCTTCACGAGTGTCAGAAGGAGGCATTCTAAAAGCAAGTGTAACCTCTGGAGCTTGAGGACCTATCACCTCAATCAGAGTTCGCTTTTTGAGCGGAGAAGGAGCACCCTTAGTATAAGGGAAAGGCGGAAGGGAGCGAGGCTCAAAACTGCTCCAGTATTTTTCTACCCATTTCCGAACCTGCTGAGGCTCAACATCTCCAGCTACGATGATGGCCATATTATTAGGCACATAGTAAGTCTCATAATACCGCTTGATAGCTGAAAGAGAAGGATTCTTCAAATGCTCTATCGTACCAATCGTGGTCTGAGTGCCATAAGGGTGATCAGGAAAAAGGGCTGCTAATACCTTTTCATTCAGTTCTCGTCTTTCATTGTCTATAGAGATATTTTTTTCCTCATACACCGCTTCCAATTCGGTATGAAAGAGACGAAAAACCGGCTTCCGAAAGCGTTCCGCTTCAAGGCGAAGGAGTCGCTCGACTTGATAAGAAGGCACATCATTGATATAAGCAGTATACTCAAAGCTTGTAAAAGCATTAGTCAGTGTAGCCCCAAGTGCTTTAGCCATTCGGTCATATTCGTTAGGAATAGCCCATTGAGCAGCAAGCTGTGAGACCGAGTCTATTTGGCGATAAAGGAGAGTCCTGTGAATAGAGTCCTTTGTTTTGTTGTATAAATCATATAGTTCTTCAATTTTTTCCAAATATATCTTTTCCCTATCGTAGTCTTTTGTTCCATACCGGTCTGTTCCTTTGAAGAGCATATGCTCAAGATAGTGAGCTAGGCCTGTGTTATTTGGAGGGTCATTCTTGCTACCTGCGCGAGTTACAATCATGACAAATGCTCGCGGCTCTGCAGAGTTAGGGCTCACAATTAGCGTAAGCTGATTAGGAAGCTGATAAACAAATACTTTTTTGAGGCTATCTTCATACAGAAGACGAGTCTGAGCCCATAAGAGTACCCCCCCCCATAGCCATTTCAATTGCGACATCAGCCAAAGTTAAGCTAATCTTGAACCAATAGAGGAGGCTCCAGTGTTCTATGCCAGCGAAGGAGAAAAGAAGCCGTTTGAGAGGAAAGGTATTGTGCCTCCTGCCAGTACAGAAGAGCTTGAGGAAAAGTCAGAAGGGGGAAGAAGGGAATACTTGGTACCCAGGCCGAAGGGAATTCATAGCTCCACAAAACGGCAGCAGCTACAACCATATAGTGCCTTTCTTCAAGCGCAAATAGAGCTCGGCGAAGACTCTCCCCTGTAGAAAGAAGGTCCTCAAGCAAAAGAACTGACGTGGGGGAGCTCAAGCCCTCTATTTGACGGTGCAGACCATGCGCTTTGGGCTCGGGACGCACATATCCTACTGGCAAGCTTAGTTTCTCTCCAAGCCAGGCTGCCCAAGGAATGCCCCCTGTAGCGACACCCACTATCGCCCTGAAGGATAAAGAAGCCTGACGAAGCCGAGCTCCCAGCCGAGCAACTGCCCATCGCCGCCAAAAAAGATGTCCTAATAGGCGCCGATGATCAACATAGATAGGACTCTCAATCCCAGAAGACCATCGGAACCACGGAGGGGATGTGCGCACCTGAACAATCTGGGCTTCCCAGAGAAAAAGCGCATACCGTCGCATTCTACAAAAAAAATGTGCCTGTCTCAGAGAGAGACAGGCACCATTCGTCGCCCGAGCCCTGAGCTCACTTGATCTCGATTCGGGCTACCTGAGCTTTCTTCTCGTCCTTTGGCAGCTCCACCTTCAGAATCCCATCTGCGTACTCAGCAGTAATAGCGTCCGTCTTCACATCATCCGGCAGAAGGAAGCTCCGCATGAAAGAACCATACTGAGTCTCCACTCGGTGGTAAGTTCGCTTGTCTCCCTCTTCTTTTTGGAACTTCCGCTCGCCTGAGATAGTGAGACGTCCTTCTGTGAGTTCCACCTTGAAGTCTTCCTTCTTCATGCCGGGCACTGCCACATGGATCTCATAGGCTTTATCCCTCTCCACAATGTCAACCCGCGGCACGAAGGTCTCCAGGCGTGTGAAATTGCTAGCAGTTTCGCTAAACATGCGCTCTACTAGCTCCTGTAGCGTCCGAACCCGCTCAGGGAGCGATTCAGTCCAATCCATCAGTCGTACTAGGCTACTCATAGGCACCTCCTTTCTTTGTGTTTGTATGAAGAATTCCTCGCATTAACTATGCCACCTCTTGAAACTCTGCCTACCTGTCAAAGAAACTGACTCGGAGTCATCTCTCATACGCTAAGTTGTCAAAAGGGTGTAATTTTGTCTATTCATATAAGGTATGGCGTCAGTGGGCTTCAAGGACTACTATGCAATTTTGGGCGTTCCCCGCAACGCCTCACAAGAGGAGATAAAAAAAGCATATAGGCGACTGGCGCGTCAGTATCACCCAGACGCTAATCCAGGCAACAAAGAAGCTGAAGAAAAATTCAAAGAAATTCAAGAAGCGTACGAGGTACTAAGCAATCCCGAGACCCGAAAGAAGTACGACCAACTGGGAAGCAACTGGCGGATGTACGAGCAAATGGGACAAACGCCTCCCGGAGCAGCATATGAGGGTTGGACGCATATTCCTGGATTTGAAGGATTCTCCGATTTTTTTCGGATGTTCTTCGGGGAGGATTACCTAAGACAGCGGCGAGATGTAGAATATCGGTTATCAGTAAAGTTAGAGGAGTTATATACAGGAAGTAAAAAGGTAATTCAGATAGGAAACCAGAGAGTAGAAGTTCCTTTGCGACCAGGCACTTCCCCTGGGAGTCGGCTCCGACTGCGAGGACGAGCACCCGGAGGAGCAGATCTCATCCTGCGCTTAGAGGTAGAACCGCATCCTACCTTTACTCTGAAAGAACGCAATTTATACGCTTCCATTGAAGTGCCCCTGTACACAGCCCTCTTAGGAGGCACAGTGGAATTTCAGCATTTAGATGGGCAGCGATTGCGACTCACTATTCCACCCGAAACGCCGAATGGACATACCTTGCGAATTCGAGGAAAAGGATGGCCCACAGATCCTCCAGGCGACCTCTATCTTACCGTTCAGATTCGTCTGCCTAGTCGATTGACCTCTCGGGAAAAAGAACTTTTTCAAGAACTGAGACGCCTCCGTCCAAACGAGACATAGGAAGAAAAGGTGAGCTTCTTGCCGCTCAATTTCTTCGACAGAGAGGGTATATTCTTTTGTTTCAAGGGTGGCGAAAAGGAAGTCATGAAATAGACATTATCGCTTGGGAAGGAGGAGAACTTGTCTTCGTAGAGGTTAGAACAATCGGGGGAACAGTGCCATGGTACCCTGAACAGACCATCAGCCGACACAAACAATCAGGACTACGCCGTGCTATAGAAAGCTTTCTTACTGAACACCCATCCTATGCAGCCCTTCGGGCTCGGATTGATGTAGTGGCTATCCGTCTTACCGAACCCCCTGAAATTAGAGTGTTATGCGATGCTTTCCGCTGAAGGGCCTTCGCTCAATCGATTTGCTTAGAGCCTTTACTAGATTGGCACTTGGATAAAGTGGCTCATACGGATAAGCTGTTCCCTCCTTTGTTTGACTTCCTCTGAGCTAAAGGAGAGAAGAGCCTCAGGACCAAATCGTTCCACACATAAGCTCGCCAAGACCGTCCCCTGAATGACGGCTTCCTTCAGCACCTCCAGATTGAGCACGCCCTGACTGGCGATGTAGCCTAAAACAGCTCCAGCAAAAGTATCTCCTGCCCCTGTTGGATCAAATACATCTTCCAGAGGATAAGCAGGAAAGAAGTAAGTCTCACCTTCTTGAGAGAAGAGGAGCGCACCATTTTCCCCTTTTTTGATCAGGAGATAGCGAGGTCCTTTGGCGAGGAGAGCGCGAGCACATCGTCTGAGTGAGTAGTCCCCCGCAAGCTGGCGCGCCTCTTCGTCATTGATAGACAAAATATCGGCTATACTTAGCACCTCTTCCAAAGCCGATCGTGTCCTCTCTATCCAGAAATTCATCGTATCCACAAGAACTACGCGCGGATGAGGATATATTTGATCGTAGATTCGCTTTTGGAGAGTAGGGTCTAAGTTTCCTAAAAGAAGGTATTCGGCTGAGCGATAAGTAGAGGGCAAGGTTTGAGGAAACTCCTCCAAGACATTCAACTGAGTGTCAAGGGTGTCTCGAGTCTGCATATCAGCATGATAGCGACCCGCCCAGAAAAATGAGGGACGAGAAATATGGCGAACCACGCCCTGGAGATCTACCCCGCGCCGCTCCAGCTCCGCCAACATTTCTGCTGGAAAGTCATTCCCAATAATAGAGACTACCCCTACCGGTTGGATGTAGAAGGAGGCAGCAAGCGCAATATAAGTGGCAGCCCCACCTACAATCCGCTCAGCTCGCCCAAAAGGCGTCTCTATTGTATCCAACGCAAGGGTACCCGCAATAACAAGTTTCATAGAACAAAGGTAGATTACCTCCTCAGAAAGTAGATTTTTCGCTGCCGATGTCCTTCATACAGAAGGTATAGCCCTTCCTTTTCCAGCGGCAGGAGCCCTTCAGAGGGATTCAACCACCCTTCCCATATTTTTCTACCAGATAAGTCATATAAAGAGGCTTTTACACTTTCACTCCTCTCCGAAAAGGGAGACTTGCCTTGGCTCTGGGCTAAAGGGAGGCTTACAACTTGCCCACTATAACTGAGTTCATACACACCCCCTGGATAGGAAGCCCATATGAGTCGCCTCTCCTCATCCCAGCTATAGCGCCGAAGGAAAAGGACCTCGCCTAAGGGCACACCTTCAGAAGAGTATAATTGAAGAACCATTGAATCTTTTACGAGAAGCCCTTCATCATCGTATATAAAGAATCGCCGTTCTACTGAGCATTCTATCTCATGACACACTGTATCTTCGGTAAAAAAAAGCCTGCCTTCCTCATCTCTACACAGGAGGCGATTCCCCCTAAGCGCTCGCTCTGTCCCTTGCCATTCGTAGATAAAGAGGGTATCACACAGAGTGCCGGGGCGTCGCCAGTAGCCACCTGTCGTAAGAAAGACCTGCTGCTCAGGAAGAAAATCCTCCACAGCCATGCTATCCCCCCAATCCTTTTCTTGAGCGAGAACTGGATGGGGACTCAAAAGCGAGGCATTATAATGACTCCAATCTAATCCCAAAATAGCCGTCCACCCTCGTAAGAGGCTATCCCATTGAACTGGGCCGCCCCAAAGGCGAACTCGCCGATAGGGACGAAAACCACCTACGCCCCTATCATATTCTTCTATGTTCAAAATTAGTTGCCTGCCTTCCTCTGCATACTCCAAGCGCAGGCGCCGAACAGGTAAAAAGCTACCTCCCTCTTCTACAAGATAGATATGAGAAACGAGCTGTCTGCTTGCATTTATAAAGAAAGTATCCTTGCGAAAAAGGATCCACCTTCCAAGTGAGCTTCTATATATCTCGGCTGTCCATCCTCCGCCGAAGGTTCTGCAAAATGCTCGAAAAGTGTCTGAAGAGGAACTAAAGGTAATTACGTCTGGCAAAGGCTGAGCAAAAACAAACGCAAAAGCTCCGAGGAATCGCATCAGGCAAAGCTAACTTGTTTTAGATTACATTTTGAGAGGCAGAGCCTCTCTATTTTTATCGGTCATATGACAGGATATGGGCAATGGGAACCTCATAAGGCTCTAAAGTTTTACGACCGCCAAGCCCCTCCAGTACAATTATAAAAGCAAATCCCACAAGCTGCGCTCCGATCTGACGCACAAGCTCAGCAGTCGCAGCGGCTGTCCCCCCTGTAGCTAATAGATCATCATGGACAAGTACCCTATCTCCAGGCTGAAGCGCATCCTTAGCTATTTCCACGGTAGCCGAACCATACTCTAACTCATAAGAGACACTGGCAGCCACCTCTGGCAATTTTCCTTTTTTTCGGACGATAGCAAAGCCAGCTCCTAAAAGCTGAGCCAGCATAGGGCCCAGCAAAAACCCACGACTCTCAATGCCCACTACTTTCGTTACATCTCTGACTCGAAAAGGCCTAGCCAACTCTTCTACACACCGCTCCACCAAACGAGGACGAAGAAAGAGGGGACTAATGTCCTTAAAAAGGACCCCCTTTTGAGGAAAATCGGGGATTTCTCGAATAGTCTGCTTTAGCTCACGCTCCAGTAGCATTAGCACAAAGTTACTCCCCTCTCAAATAAGGAATAAGAAAAGGCCGAAGGGAGTCGGGAATCCATTCATGCCACACGTGAGGTGGAATTGGATGAGACCCCCATTTCTGTCTCTGCTCAATCAGATAGCGAGCAAGCTTCCATGAAATATAAGGATGAGCAGCTAATTCCTCTGCCGTAGCCTCTCTAAGAGAGAGGGGTGGGACTAGAGGGGGCCCCACATACAAGTAAGGAAGAGCCCTGCTTAAGTTTTCAGCCCGCACACCCCGCACCTCCTTGAGCTGATCTAAAGAAATAAAGTATCTCAGCCTCTCGCGGTACTTGACTATCCTTCGAGCTGTCACAAGTCCTATGCCAGGAAGCTTTTCTAAAATCTCAGGAGAAGCTCTATTTATATCTACAGCCCTCATAGAATAAGTGGTGGTTTTTATTCGTCCAAGATGCCCATATCGGCGCAGGCGATACTTCTCTATGACATTGAGACCGTAAATTGAGTCCAGTTGAGCCCAGTCAGTCAGCATTAAGTGTCGCTTCCTAAAGCGAATGAAACTCTGGGCTGCAGAGGGACGGCAAAGCCCTTCTTTTACTAAGGAAACACTATCTACAGTATTCAGATTGATAGGTAAAGAGGGCGGCTGTTGAAGAGGCATCACTTTCACATGGCAGGCAATCCGCACCCAGGTCTCCTCTCCACAGACAAGTCGGACTTCAGAGGTATCCCAAAATCCTCTCAGGGTCCTTCTGATATGCATCAGTCGGCTCACTTTCCAAGGGGAGAGTCCAGGAAGGGAAAGAAGGCGCAGGCTATCCGCTGTATTCACCTCAACCTGACTTGTATCTATGATAAGAGGCCGTGGAAAAGAAAGCCGCTCCTGTAGGGAAAAAAGAACGAAGAGCCCAACAAAAAGCATCCACCCGCCGAAGCTCCACCATGAGGGAACATACCGAAGCCGAGATTCCCAATCGGAACGCTTAGGGAGAGCGTATCTCCAGAAAGGGAAGCCTCGCTTGGAAGGTATAGCCATGACAAAAAGCAAACTTAGCTCTTATAATCGCTAAGGGGGGCATGGGCATTCAATAGACAAGATATAGGCCTCCTCAGACAAGGCACCTCATTTTCAAAAATCTCTAAGGGTTTTCTCATCGTCGCTCTGAGCTTTGTTAAGCCTCGGAGAAATGGTACCTACCCGCCTTGCCGAGTACTCTGTATATTTGCGACCTATGATAGTTATAGAGCCTCAAGAAGGTGAGAATTTAGAAAAGATGCTAAGGCGCTACAAACGAAAGTTTGATAGGATAGGGATCGCTCGAGAGGTTAGAAATCGGATGTACTACATTCCGAAGTCTGTCCAAAGACGGGAGCAAATCAAGCGAGCTGCTTATCGTCAGCGCCTCCAGCAGCTTCAGCAGGGGTAGGTGCTGCTATCTATAGAGACCTCATGTGATGACACCGCTGCCTGTCTTTACGATGGGGAGCGGGTGATAGCTCATGTAGTCTACAGACAGGAGATTCACGCAGAAGTAGGGGGCATCATTCCAGAGTGGGCGTCAAGGGAACATGAGGTGAAACTACCTTTGGCTGTACAACAGGTGTTGAAGGAAGGACAAACGAGCTGGAGAGACCTTGAAGCTATAGCTGCTGCGCAGGGACCAGGACTAATAGGGTCTCTATTGATAGGTTCTACCTATGCTCGGGCATTAGCAGCGGCATGGCAGCGTCCCTTCATTGGTGTCCATCATCTAGAAGCTCATGTAGCTTCTTTAGAGCTGCAGGGGAAGCCCCTTGCTTATCCTTTGATTGTCTTAGTAGCGACGGGAGGACATACCCATCTTTTTCAGGTCCTCCATCCCCTTCATTTCCAGCTTATTGGACGCACAAGGGATGATGCGGTTGGTGAAGCCTTTGATAAGGTGGCAGCATCTTTAGGGCTGCCCTATCCAGGGGGACCTGCGATAGAGAAGCTATCTCAAATGGGTGATCCTTATGCCTTCTCTTTTCCCCTACCCCAGACGCCTCATCCATGGGACTTCAGCTTTAGTGGGCTTAAGACAGCCTTTATTTATGCTCGTCAAAAGCATCCAAACTTACCAGTAGAGGACCTCTGCGCAAGCTGGCAACATACAGTGGCCCTCTACTTAGTAGATAAGCTTATCAAAGCCGCTCAAACATTAGGCGTGCCTCGAGTCGGGTTAGTAGGGGGGGTTGCGGCAAACCTCTACCTGCGCCAGCTTCTTCAAACCAAAGCCGAAGCGGAAGGATATGAAGTTTTCCTGGCTCCTCTCTCCTACTGCATGGACAACGCCGCTATGATCGCTGTCGCTGCTTGGCACAAGTATATCAATGGAGCTTACACTTCACTCACCGAAGCTCCATTTGCAAGATGAGGGCTCTCATCTCTTTTTACTATTTGTGCGTATTATGCAGGTATTGAACCCACCCCCCCTCCCCCCTGTACACTCAAAGGGATTAGTAAGTAGGATAAAGTCTAGCTTATTGGTGCGGCGGCAGCTGCTACGCAGCT
>JANXAJ010000002.1 GCA_025062295.1 Bacteroidia bacterium
CCAGCCACCGTAGGTGGCTGGCTGCCGCCGCCCAATAACACCCCAACAAAGCCCACACTCCTCAGAAGACCAAAGTTTTCCCGCTGCCCCTTTAGGTGCTCCCACAGATAGAAAGTCCCCTTCTTGCTACTACCCACCGAGGACATCCTCTCCTATCTTGCATAAGAAAAGTATGAAACCCCCTCCTTTCATACTCATTCAGCAGCCACTCAGCCCGAGGAGGAAATAACTCTACCACGAGATAACCCCCATCAGCAAGAGTATAGAGGGCAAACTCGCCTAAAACCTTGTATAATTTTTCTCCCCCAAACAGAGCATCAGGGGGTTCATACCAACGCACATTTGGAGCTGTCTCGCCATATGACTCCCATGGGATGTAGGGGGGATTACTCACTATCAGGTCCCATTGAAGGGGGAAGTCAGCAGGAAGAGGCTCTTCCCCAAAGAAAATTTGATGAACCCTCACTTTTAGGCCCGTTTTGAAGGCATTTTTCCTTGCTAAAGAGACTGCTGCTGGACTCTTGTCTATGGCATATACCTCAGCGTTTGGAAAACTTTTTGCCAGGAAGAGGGCCAGGGCTCCACAGCCAGTTCCTATATCCAGTACTTTAGTCGGTGGTTCAGACTGAAGGGTGCTCTGAAGCCAATAAGCCCACTCCTCAGTCTCCGGACGAGGGATAAAAACACCTGGATGAATTTCTAATTCCAAATTTCCAAAATGAACCTTGCCAATGATATAAGCCAGCGGCTCTTGAGCGAGAAGGCGGCGGATCGCTTCATGCCAAGCTGGTAGAAGACTATCTGGAAAAGCACCCAATCCCCGAGACTCAAGCCACTGAAGTCGCCAATCGGGGAGGAGATGCGAGAGAAGTCCATGGACGAGCGCCTCAGCCTCTGAAGGTGGATAGATGGAGGAAAGCAGGCGTATAGCCTCAAACCGAAGTTGAGCCAGAGAACCTATCGGCTGGCTACCCATTCTAAGGGATTGACGGGTGTCTTGCCCTTATATATCAAAAAATAAAGTTGAGGAGGCTCTTCTTCTGACATGTCGCTCAGTCGTCCTATAGGAGTAAGGATACTTACCTGCTGTCCTACATGAACAAAAGTCTCCTTGAGCCTCGCATACACTGTGCGATAGAGCCCATGTTGGATGATGACGACTTTTCCCTGGCCAGGTAGAGCGGTAACAGCAGTAACCTTTCCTGAAAAAACGGCTCGTACCTCCGCTTGAGGGGGTCCAGCAAGATAGACGCCGTGATTAGTGATAACCCCTCCACTCTCATCCTCCACTGTTCCAAAAGGGCTCGTAATGACAAGACGGTCTGAGGCAATCGGCCAAGGCAGCAGCCCTTTGTTTTGCTCAAAAGCCCCTGCTAATCGCCGTTCAGCCGCCGTCAAACTTAGCCGCTGAGCCTGTTCTACTTCAGCCCGGATAAGCTCATCAATCCGCTTTTGAACTCTCTCCAACTCCCTACGAGAATGAAGGAGCCGCTGACGATAAAGGGCTTCTTTTTGCTTGAGAGACTGGTAGACGAGTCTCTTCTCTACTTGGGTTCGCTGAAGGGCTTGAGCCTCCTGAACATACAACCGAAGAAGCCGATTTTTTTCTTCACGATTCTTTCGCAGAGACTCCGAACGGTTGCGAAGGAAGCGATGAGTCCGCTCTATGAGTTGAAGCTGCTCTTGACGAAATCGCGACACCATCCGAAAATAGAAGAGCCTTTCATAGGCTTGACGAAATGACCCAGCGCTTAGAATCCATATCCAAGGGCTGATTTGCCGCTGAGTCTTGTGCATTAGGTATAAGGTCCAGACATAACTCCGATAGAGTCGGCGTAAGTCTTTTTCTAAAGCTTGGCTCACAGCCGCTAAATGATAGATGTCCTGTTCCAGTAGATTAAGCTCTTGCTGGAGACTATGAAGAAGCCTCTCCCGTAAAACAATCTGTCGACGCAGCAGGGACAGCTCAATCAGGGAACGAGTTTTTTCTTTGCGAGTTTGCTGAATGAGCTCCTGGGCTTGCCGAAGCTCAGTTTCTATTTGCTGCCGACGACGCTCTAGCTTTTTCCGCTCCCCTGCATAATCAGGCACATGTCTCTGTGCCCATAGCAGAAGTCCTATCAGAAGTCCCCAGCCCATCCTTCCTCAGAGACTTACCTACCCCAAGGTAGTCAGTGAGAACATCCGCACGGTAGAAGGTATTTTATCGTCCAAGGTAGGTGAGCAAAACGGCTATATCTGCCGGACTGACCCCACTGATCTGGCTCGCTTGGCGAATCGTTCGGGGACGATACTTCATAAGCTTTTCCCGAGCCTCATAAGAGAGGGAGCTGAGTTGAGTGTAGTCAAAATTCTCTGGCAAAGGCACTTCTTCTAACCGATGAAGTTTTTCAGCTTGAAGCCGTTCCTTTTCTATGTACCCTGCATACCGTACTTCTATCTCTGCTGTAAGCACCGCTTCCGGTTCCATTTGTTGTACAAGATTTCTCAAAGGTGCATGAATTTGGATTAGCTTTTCCAGTGAGAGCTTTGGACGAAGGAGGAGGGTACTCAAGCTCGTTTTTTGCATGATAGGGCTTTCCCCCAAGGATTCAAGCCAACCATTAATCTCTTCCGGCGCGACTCGCACTGTGGAGAGAAACCGCATAAGACTCTCTACGCGAGCTTTACGATACTGAAAGCGAGCATACCGCTTTTCCGATGCTAAACCAAACCGGTAGCTTTTTTCAGTGAGGCGAAGATCCGCATTATCCTGACGAAGCATGAGCCTAAACTCAGCCCTGGAGGTGAACATTCGGTAAGGTTCGTCCACTCCCTTCGTCACCAAATCATCTATAAGAACACCAATGTACGCCTCATCTCGTGAGAGAGTGAAGGGGGGAAGATTTTTGACTTTCGCTGCTGCATTCATTCCAGCGATGATACCTTGAGCCGCTGCTTCTTCGTAGCCTGTTGTACCATTGATTTGTCCAGCAAAAAATAGATTCTCCACCAGACGGGTTTCTAAAGTATGCTTGAGCTGATAGGGAGGAAAGTAGTCATACTCTATAGCATAGCCTGGGCGAAACATCCGAGCATTTTCTAAACCGGGGATATAGCGGAGAGCTTCCGCCTGAATGTGCTCGGGCAGAGAAGAGGAGAATCCATTTAGATAGACCTCAATAGTATGCCGCCCTTCAGGTTCTAAAAAGAGTTGATGGCGCTCTCGTTCAGCAAAACGTACAATTTTATCTTCTATGGAGGGGCAATACCGCGGTCCAATACCCCGAATCACCCCTGTGAAAAGAGGCGATTCTGAAAAACCCCGACTCAAAATCTCATGAACTTTTGGATTGGTGTAGGTAATCCAGCAAGGAAGCTGATTTTGTAGGGGAGGAGTTTCCTCATAGGAGAAACGACCTGGAGGCTCATCCCCGGGTTGAATTTCTAAGCGGCTATAATCAATTGTTCGCCCATCTAAGCGAGGGGGGGTACCTGTTTTCATTCGTCCAACTTCAAAGCCGAGCTCTTGAAGCTGCTGGGTTATACCGTAAGCAGGGGGTTCGCCGATTCGCCCTCCCTTTTGCTGAGAAAGCCCAATATAGATGATACCACCTAAGAACGTCCCCGTTGTAAGTACCACAGCATGCGCAGTGAAAGATTTCCCTGACCGAGTATGCACACCCTCTACCCGTTTTTTATCAGCAGAGAGTAGAAGACCTACTACGGCATCCTGCCAAAAGAAAAGATTGGGAATCTGCTCTAAATGCCAGCGCCAGCGAGCAGCAAAGAGAGCCCGATCGTTTTGGGCACGTGGGCTCCAAAGAGCGGGACCTTTGGAGCGATTGAGCATTCGGAATTGAATCATACTTTCATCTGTAACAATGCCAGAGAGCCCGCCAAGCGCATCAATCTCTCGTACAAGCTGCCCTTTTGCGATCCCCCCCATAGCTGGATTGCAGGACATTTGCCCGATTTTAGTCATGTCCATAGTAATAAGAAGGACTTCACACCCCAAGTGCGCAGCTGCTGCCGCCGCTTCATTTCCCGCATGCCCCGCCCCTACAACAATGACATCAAAGTCTTTGTCTTTGCGTTTCATGTGAAACTATCTTCTGCCATTCCTTCAAACAGAATTCCTCAGCCGCACGCATAGCTGCACACTGAGACTCTGTATGATCATCAAGCCCAAGAAGATGAAGAAGACCATGTACCAGCACCCGTCGCAACTCTTCCGAAAAAGAGACGCCATAGAGAGAAGCATTCATCCGAACTACCACTGGGGAAATAAAGATTTCTGCGCTCTCCCCATAGTCAAAAGTTAGGATGTCCGTAGGAACCTCCTCTGCAAGAAAGCGAGCATGAAGGTCAACAATTGTTTCTCGTGAAACGAAGTAGTAATGAACAGATTTTAGTACCCTACCTGAGGCGAAGCACCGCCAGCATGTTTCTAGCCATATCCGATGTCGCCTACGCTGACGAAGCTCTGAATATCCTCCATGAAAATAGATTAGGGGCGAAACCGCAATTCCACGCATCGTCCTCGCTCTTTGAATATGACTTCATCAGCTAAGTTCCTCATAAGAAATATCCCGCGTCCAGTTTCTCGGAGAAGATTCTCACTCTCAGTTGGATCTGGCAAATTAGAGGGATCAAAACCCTCTCCTTCGTCCCGAACCTCCACCGTAAGGAGGTGGTCTTCAGGATTCCATACGAACCGAAGTTGAACCTGCTTCGCTGCTTCTTGCCGATTACCATGAAGGATGGCATTACTAATAGCCTCTGTAACAGCGACGATGAAAAGCGGGATTCTTTCTTCGGCAAAGCCCGCTGACCGAGCCACATCCATTAGAATGTCCTCCGCCCGAATAATCTCGTCCAGATGACTCCGAAGAAACTCCTCTCGGATGAATCCCTGAGATATGAGCGATGAACTCATCATGGTTTCTGAAAGTAGGTCTCAATGAGACGCTGGTAAAGGGGTTGGTAAAATCGGAGGGCGGGAGCAGGTGAAGTTGGTTCAGCCTTCTGCATAGGAAGAGGATAGCTGCCCGTTGTGCGCTGAAAAAATTGCCGAGCCGTGCGGGATTCGCGAGCAGGGTCTAACTCCCGTTCCTGCTGGGAGCGCTCATATTCTAAGAGACGAGTTAGGATGGCTTGCTGGCGAAGCAGCCGCTCTCGGGTGATGGCGCCAATGAGCAAATCCCTTTCTGCCTTTTGCATCTCTTCAATCAAAGTCTGTAGCTCCCCCGCCTCACCGGGATTCTGTCGCAGAAGTTCTTGCAGACGAAGCCGAATAAGCTCTTGCTGAGCAGAGAGCCGAGCCCGCTCCTCGGGCGAGAGCCCGCCCATTGACTCACTTGCTGGATTAGGCGTAAGCGCTCGCTCCAACGCCTCATTGAGCTGCTTTTGAAGCTGCTGTAGGAGAGGCAAGGTGGTATGCCGCTGCGTAGGCTGAGAGAGAGGACGCTGACCAGAAGGGCTGCGGCCAGAAGAAGACTGAATAGAGGCACTTTTTCGCCGAACCTTGAAGGGTCGCTGACAAGCTCCACCTTCCTGTTGCCGATTCTTAAGCCCTTCCTCCAACTGAGCTAACAGTTCTGTCATCAAGTTCGCAAGCCTATTGAGCCCTTGCAAAATGTACTGCTGCCTGCGAATCAAAGGCTCTGCTTCAGTGAAAGATAAGCCTTGAAAATATCTCTCTATTTCTCTCAAAAGATCAAGGATAGGCTCCTCAATCGCTGGAGATCGCTGAGCTAACATGAAAAGACTATCATGGATCTGCCGATAATCTCTACGGATGTTCATCTGCTCCGAGATTAGGGGCTGAGCCGCTGAGATGAAACTGCTGCTTTCCTGAGCCTTTTTACGAGTACTTTCCTGACGAAAAGACAAGGAAAGAATCCCTTTCAGGAGCAAGCGAAGAGCCTCATAGTCTTCTGCCTCTTCATCAGCCCCTTCCTGTTGCATGCCTCTATCAATAGCCTGAAGCGCTTGCTCCAATGCTTTAGCGGCATTCTCTTGAGATTCTTGAGGAGAGCCTTCTCTCTGTATCTCCTCCAACGCCTCCTGCATGTACCCACTGGCTTTGCGGAGAGCTTCTCCAGCTTTACCTAAGCTGTCCCGTAAAGCCCCCCTTTCCTCCTTCTTCAAAGAATCTACTCCTTTATGAAGTTTTTCCGCTTCTTCCTTGAGGTGAAGCTGATGAGGCTCAGCTCCCTTCTGAAGGGAGTCACTCAGCTGACTCAGCTGCCGCTGCTGCTCTACCATTTCAGAAAGACGCGTAAGAAGTGATTCTAAAGCGCGCTGGCGCTGATACCTCGGAAGAAGTGCCTCCAAACGCTCCAGCTTCTCTTGCCACTCTTGATATGCTCGGCGGAGCTCTTCTTTCAGTTGAGAGAGTCGGAGGGAATCCCGAGAAGGGGCTTGCATCTGCGAAAGGAGCTGCTCTGGTTTCTGGGGATCAATTGACTCCAAGAGCTTTTGAAGCTGCTCCATCTGCTTCAGTAACTCGGGCGTATAGAGCTGTTGCTCCAAAGCCAGTCGCTGAAGGGAGCGAAGCTCACTCCTTAGAGACCGAAATCGCTCAGACATCTCCGTCGCCTTCTGGCTGCTTTGAGCCATATCTTTTTCAGAGAGCAGAGCTTCTATGTCTTTGCGTACCTTCAGAAGTTCCTCAAAAAGAGAGTCCTGAAGCTGAGCAAATACCTCCTGACGACCTGCGTCATTTACTGGCTCAAAGGTGTAAAGGATACTTCGGCTGGATTTAGGACCCGTTAGGGCATCATTGTCCCACACCTCTACGTAGTATTCTACCCGATCGCCAGCTTGAACGCCTAATTCTCTCCAGTTGCACCGAAAGACATGATCCTGAATCGGCTGTGATGAAATCGGTACATTCATGGAACGAAACTGAGGAAAAGAGCGTCCAGGAGTCGTGCTCTCCGCTATCCGATACCAGAGAAGGGCTCGGCTAAACCCGTAGTCATCCATCAAACGCAGCCGCAAATGCTGGTCCCATGTCGGCTCATCAAACCATTCCGAATAAAGATGAACGGATGGATGAAGGTCTGGAAAGACTTCGGCATGTAAGAATAATGAATCCGTGAAGTAGCTCTCCCTGATCAAGATGGAGTAAGCACCTGATTCTCGGGCTCTGAATCTACCCTTCCATCGTCCTTCTTCTAAACGGAGAGAAAAGGCTTCAGCTTGCACCTTGTAAGGACGCTCACTCTCCACACGAAAGGATACATAGATTTCACTGCCCTGAAGTACGCGAAAAGTCGGACGATAAAAAGTATCGGACTGAAGTCTCGTATAAGCGGGATATTGGCACACAATCTGAAAATCTTTCACAAAAGGAGGGCGAAGAACAGAAATGGAAAACATGCGAAGCAGTTCTTTATTCGCTTCTACCCTCAGCATGAGGCTTTCTTGAAGGTTCGGAAGAGAAAGCTCATAAAGAGTAGGAGAACGCTTCTGAAGAGGTAAAAGTCCTCTTCCGTCCGTTACATAGAGAGTAGAGGGGAGCTTTTCTCCACTGAGAGAAAATCTTAGAAGAAGTGTCTCTCCTTGGCGATAGAAAGGCTTGAGTCCTTCAATATGAAGGGCATACGGCAAAGGGCGAGCAAAAGCTCTATGAGGCTGAAGAAAGCGCTGAGCCCCCTGCCGAAAGACTGTGGGACTAATTAGCCAAAAGAGGGCACCTCCGGCTACCACTCCCAAGAGAAGAAGGAGATACTTTCTCACCTGCTGGCGAGGCAGAGTAACCTCCCATGGGATAAAAGAGAGACGCTGCATCCGCTCTTCTATCGCTAGAGCGACCGCCGCAGCATCAGCTGTCTCCTGACGAGAAAGCTGAAGAGCATTTAGTAGCTTATCTTGGACTGCCGGAAGCCGTCGTCCTATCCATCGGGCGGCTTCCTCATCAGAAAGATACCCCCGAAGCCGAAATCCATACTGAAGAAGTGGATAAACCACCCACCGTCCCAGTCCGTAAGCGGTGCCACCGACCCACAAGAACCACAGAGCCCACCTCACGGGGACTTCCCACCAAAAAATGCCCTCTGTGAAAGAAAAAAGCACAAACAACGCCCCACTCCAAAGGAGCGTCAGTAAAAGACCCCGAGCAATCCATATCCTATAATAAGCTGCCCGAAAAGCTGTGAGCCGCTCCCTAAGAAGATCCCTCGTCATCTCTCTACAAAGATAAGCACTCCCCTCCAGCCTTTCACTTCATTCCTGATCCTCACCTCCGAGAAGCTTAGAACACCCCTGGAGAAGAGGAGAGATATTTTGTTTAGGCACATAAACCTCTTATGCCAACCTTCTGGGAGATAGTCAAGAACCTGTGGAACTCGCCAGTGCCCCAAGGAATAGAACCTAAACTCATGGAGCGGCTAGCCCAGAGCTTTCCCGTTCCAGTGCTGGTCATAAATGCGGAAAAAGATAGATTTGTGTGGGCAAGCCCTGGCTCGCTCTGGCTCACGGGATTATCTTTGGAGGAGATTCTCTCTATTTCTGCTCGGGATTATCTAAATACCTACTTTACTCCAGCCGAGACTATTTCTGGGCTTCTCCAAGGACAAGTCTCCCAAGCAGAAGTTTCTCTCTCCTACCGAAGGGGAACTGAGGTTCTCCAGTTTCTGGGCTTTTGGATTGAATTACAGGCAGGAACATATGCTCTTATTCTTCAGGATATAACCGAGCTCCGCCATGCTCAAGAAGAACTTGTACAATATGCTGAGGAGCTGCGCCAGCGAGTAGATACCCTTACAGAGCTAAAAGACTCTCTCCAGCGTGCAAATGAGAAGCTGAGAGAAACTCAAGAGCAATCACGACTTCTGGCAGCAGTCGCAGCTTATACCGACAATGCTGTCATCATTACGGACGTACAGGGGAAAATAATATGGGTCAATCGCGGTTTTGAGCGCCTCACAGGCTATACTTTAGAAGAAGTGAGAGGCAAAGTGCCCGGGCGAGTGCTGCAGGGACCTGATACAGATCCTGCTACAGTGAGTCGCATCCGAGAAAAACTACGGAAAAAAGAACCCTTTACAGAAGAGATACTAAACTATACTAAGGACGGCTCTCCCTACTGGCTGCGCCTCTATATTACCCCTCTTACAAACGACCTCAATGAGGTGACTCACTTTATAGCGATAGAGATGGATATCACAGAAGAAAAGCGGCGCCTAGAAGCCATGCAACAGCAGCTGGAAGACATAAGACGAGCTCAAGAATACGCAAGTCGAATCTTCAAGCGATTCCTAACCCCTCCAGACCTACTCCGAAGTTATTTCTCTGATGTGCAGATATGGAATGAGCCCCTTGCAGCTCTTAGTGGAGATTTTTACTTTTTTGCTCCACAGGAAGGACAAGTCATAATAGCCTTAGGAGACAGTACGGGGCATGGAGCCGCTGCAGCCCTGATTAGTGTATATGCCCTTACCTCTCTCTGGAGGAGTACCCGCACATCTACTCAAACACTCCTCACTTTGTATGAAGACCTTTTGGAAGGGGTGATTCTGAGTGGAGAGCAACAAAGACACAAAGAAGGATTTGAATTAGCGCTTCTGCGATATGAGCCAGACTTGCGTCGGATGGAATTCATCGGGGCTCGGCGGTCGTTGTGGGTCTTTCGAGAAGGGCAGCTTCATGAGGTGCGTGGAATGCGCAGTGATGTTAGCCCCATCACTCCCCAGCTCCGTCCTGAACCGCAAACTCTGCGACTCCAGCCAGGAGATAGATTATACCTTTTTTCTGACGGATTGACTGACCAGCTCAATGTTGAAGGAAAGCGATTCTCGTCTCAGCGTTTGCGTAACTTCCTTCAAGTGAATCAGTACCTACCCCTCCCCGAACAGATTGACCTTCTCAAACAAGCCCTGAGTCAATGGCGAGGGCAAGCACCTCAAACAGATGATATCCTTCTATTAGCCTTAGAGATATGAAGAGAACTTTCACCGAATCTTTCTAAATTCAGGCTACGGAGTAGTAAGGGTTCTAATGCCCTCCTGATTTATTTATAGTGGCGAAAGTTAGGTATAGGCAACCCACTCTGAGGATAAGCAACCCCCACAAAGTATCTAATAGCCTCCTAAAAGCTGGGAGGTCTTGCTATCCCAACTGCTCGTGGTATAGGAAAGCCTACTTACTGCCTTTTAGATTGCTTTGATCGCCGACGAGCCCTCCCTTGAACCTTTGCTTGGAGGAGAGCTTGGCACACTTCTAAAGTAATATTCTCTAAGGGAATACCTTTTGGAAGAGCACAGGTGCCTCCTTGGTAGCGAATGTAAGGCCCATATCGTCCATTTAGAATTTGAATCCCCGCTTCTGGGAAACTCCGTAAGACAGAAGGAGCTTTCTGCCGATGGGCCTGTATAATTGCTATCGCCTCAGCCTCAGTCAAAAGAAGAGGGTCTGAATGCGGAGGAAGAGGATAATTCTTTCCTCCATGGTGTAGGTAATACCCGTAAGGCCCCGATCGGACAGTAAGAAGCTGCCCCTCATAATTCCCTATGACCCGAGGAAAACTCAGAAGCTGAAGGGCTTTTTCTAAGCAGACCTTATTGGGGGATAAAGTAGTAGGGACGGAAGCCGTATGATAGTCAGGGTCTCCCTTTTCTCCACGAGCCACATAAGCTCCTCTACTTCCAACATGAAGGTAGATAGGCTTTTGAGAAAGCGGATCTACCCCAAGTAAATGAGAGCGTTTCTGAGAAGAAGCAGCCTGCCGAAGCTCCGCCGTGAAATGAGTGTAAAAGGCGCTCAACATAACTTGCCAGTCAAGCTTTTCAGCGGCAATTTGATCAAGCTCCTCTTCTACGCGAGCGGTGAAATCGTAATCCATAATGTCTGGAAATCTCTCCATCAAAAAGTCCATCACTTGAGTCCCTAAGGAGGTAGGAACAAGCTTATTCTTCTGCACTTCAGGAGAGGGAAAAAGGCGTTGGCGATTTACTTCACCTGTCGGTGTGATGAGAATTTCTTCATAAGGCTGCCGTGCCACTCGGACGGTGGCTCTTTCCACATACTGGCGCTTGAAAAGGTTCTCAAGGGTGGGGACATAAGTAGAAGGGCGACCAATTCCCCGCTCCTCCAGTTCTCTCACTAAGGTCCCCTCTGTGTAGCGAGAAGGAGGGGAAGGATATTTTTCCCAAATTCTGAGCTCTTTCCACGAGAACAAATCCCCCCTCTCCAAAGGGGGCAGAGGGGCCGCCTCTTCTTCATCGGTGGTGTATCCATACATACTTAGAAACCCTGGTTCAACAAGAATGCGTCCTTTGGCTTGAAACTCTGGCAAAGGCGTGATAGAAGGGGGGTCGGGGATTAAGTGAGCGATTGTCTCCTCATATACCGCGTCTGCCATTTGACTCGCTAAAGTCCGCCGCCAAATGAGGGCATATATTTTTTTCTCATCTGGTGTATCTCCTGCCTCCTCCACAAAGGGATCAGTAGGACGAATAGCTTCATGAGCCTCCTGCGCATGAAGGCTCCTTTTCTCCTCCCATGTCCGAGTTACCACTACCTCAGGAGAAAATCTTGCCCCCAGTACCGAATGAATAGCTTCAAGGGCTTCAGGAGCTATATGCACAGAATCGGTTCGCATGTAAGTAATAAGTCCCTTTTCATAAAGGTTCTGGGCGGTCTGCATGGTTCGGCGGATAGAGAATCCTAATCGCCGCTGGGCTTCCTGCTGAAGAGTGGAGGTAGTGAAAGGAGGAGAGGGACTTCGACGCCGCCTTTTCTTCGTCAGATTATGGACTCGGAGCTGGCGTCCAACAAGCTGCTTCAGAAGGTGCTCTCCCTCCTCAGTAGAATGGAAGGTTGGTGTGATTAGCAAGGCCTTAAAAACAGGAGAACTTTGTATAGTAATTTCCGCTACGATAGAAGGAGAAGCCTGAAAGGCAGCAATCTCTCGCTCTCGCTCTACGACCAGACGAAGGGCCACAGACTGTACTCGTCCCGCTGAAAGGGCAGACTTTCGCTTACTAGCCCGAGCAAATGTCCGCCACAATAGAGGAGAAATCTGATACCCTACCAGCCGATCCAAAATCCGACGCGCCTGCTGCGCCTCAACTAAGTGAAAGTTGAGAGACCGAGGCACCTTCAAGGCTTCCTCTAATGCCCGCTTAGTAATCTCATGAAAAGCGATACGCACTGGTTTTGTTCCATCAATGCCAAGCAGCTCGCATAAATGCCAGGCGATCGCTTCACCTTCTCGGTCTTCATCCGTAGCCACATATACATTAGAGGCTTGATAGAGTGCCTCCCTAATTTTCTGAATAGCCTCAAGTTTTTTCGGAAGAGGCTGATAGAGAGGGATAAACTTGTATATCTCGCCTGATTTTTCTATGCGGACGCCAAGCCCTCGCTCAGGAAGGTCTCTTACATGTCCTTGAGAAGCCACCACCTCGTAATTCTCTCCTAATAGACGCCGAATCGTCTGTGCCTTAGTGGGCGATTCTACTATAAGAAGAGATCTGCTCATCTTGACAAATATATCGGGAGTATTTTTGCTTACATGAAGCCCTCCCTTTGGCTTGTTGAAGATGACCCACTTTGGGTGGAGCTCATCCAGGCCCGTTATGGCGATAAATTCAACCTACGGCATTTCCCCACTGTGGAGACAGCGATTGAGGCTATTCGAGCCGAGCCTCCCCCCAAGTATATCCTCTTGGACTACTACTTAAGAGATAAGCCAGGTACAGAGCTACTTAGAGCGATGCGCAAAAATGAAAACCCTGACGCTCCTCCCTACGTTATTATGCTCTCAGGGCAAGAGGATGTTCAGACAGCGGTAGATACCTTCGCTTATGGGGCGTATGACTATGTCGTGAAGGGAGACCAAGTGTGGGAACGGCTTCGGATCACTTTTCGCAACATTGCTCGTCAAGAAGCGCTGGAAAAAGAGGTGATTGAGCTGCGCCTCCGACTTCGGCGCTCTCAGCTATTAGTGATGGGAGTGGTCTTATTGGCTTTTCTGATAAGCTTAGGAGTCTATCTTCAGTTATGTCCCGAGCAGCGCTTATGGAAATGGGACCCCTTTGGGATAGGGCAAAAACCACCCTGTGTCTCTGCGCAGTAGCCCTGGCACAGGCCCCTCTCCCCTACCAGCCAACCTACCGAAGCCAAGCCCTACAAGCTCTCCAAGCCCTGTACGCTATGGAGTTTGATCGTGCAGAACGGCTCTTTGATCGGCTCGACTCCCTTTTTGGACCGTATGCGGGAACAAGTTACTTGCGAGCCCTGGCCTACTCTTGGCGGATAGAATTAGACCCTTCTACAACTTGGTTTGACAGCTTCTGGGAAAAAGAACTCAAAAGAACCGATTCTCTTCTACGCTGTTGCACCGCCCATCCCTTAGAGACATACTTCATCGGTTTCGGACAGAAGGCGTTGGAAGTGCGCCGTCTCTACGTAAGGGGGGAAATCTTACCCTCCGTATGGAAAGCCAGAGAACTCCTTTCTCTCTTAGATGGGATACGGAGATATGTAGATAAATATCCAGAAATGGAATTTGAACTCGGCCTATATGAGTATTACATAGACTACTTCTCAAACAACTATCCAATCATGCGCCCGATTTTATACTTCTTTCCCAAGGGCGATCAAAACTCAGGATTGGCTCGTTTGGAGCGCTGCGCTCGGGACTCCCTAAATTATACTCAGTATGAGGCAGCTTACTTTTTAGGGTACATCTACCTGTATCAAGCCAAGCGCCCCGCCATTGCAGTCCACTGGCTCCAGTATTTATCAAGGCTTTTTCCATCAAATCCTCTTTTCCGACGAATGTGGGCAGAGGCCTTGTATGAGCTCAAGCAATACGAAGAAGCACAAAAAGTCATCAAGGAATGGATAGAATCTTACGAGCAGCACTGTCCTCATCCTCCATGTTACCTTATCACTAGAAAGTATCCGACCGCAGAAGCTGTGCATGCATACGGCCTCTTAGGAATGACGCTGCGAGAGGAGAAAAAATATACTGAAGCACAAGCCGCATTCTACAGGATGGAGACCCTTCTGAGGAGCTTACCGCGTTTTCCAGCTCCAAGTTGGGCTCGGCTAATGCGAGAGTTTGCTCTGTTAGAGAAACGAATGGGGAATAGTCGCGCAGCTGAGGCCCGCCTCAAGCTAGTTCAAGCTCGGAACGATGTTCCTTCCTACCTCAAAGGCCCCCTGTCTGACTAACCAGCCAAAAAGACCTCCCCCAGATTGGCATGGCGATTCCTTGAGGTGGAGCATCTACCCCTTGGACATAGATCATAAGTGTATCTGCTTCCTCAGTAGCTTTTCAAGCGGTCTTGGTAGCCCTACTAAACTCTGAAGGACATGAGATTCAGAGGCTTTATTCAAACTCTACAAGGATGAGGCTGATGTTATCCTCCCCTCCTGCTTCATTAGCCGCCTGGACAAGGAGTTGTGCCCTCTGAGAGAGCAAGAGACGCAAGTTCAAGATACGGGCTATTTCTGGAGCTGTAAGCATATTTGACAACCCATCGCTGCAGAGAAGGAGAAGGTCTCCCGACTGGATGTGAAGAGGCTCAGGCGCCACCTCGGGCTCAGGACGAGAGGTCAAGCCTAAAGCTCGCAGAATCACATGGCGACGAGGGTGCATTTCCGCCTCTTCAGGAGTAAGAAGGCCCTGCGACACCAGAAACTGGACATACGAATGGTCTAGCGTTTTTTGTTCTAAATGCCCTTCTCGGTAAAGATAAAGGCGACTATCTCCTATATGAGCATAGTAGACACTCTGCCCATTATAAAGCGCTACTACACAGGTGGTGCCCATCTTTCTATACTCAGGATACAGCTGAGCGATGGTATAGATAGCTCGGTTTGCTTCATAAAGAGAGGCTTCTAACAATTGGGGGGGTGGATGAGGGGGCGCTTGAGAGAAGTAATCCACGATGGCACGAATAGCGAGTTCAGCTGCTTTCTCACCTGCCGCATGTCCGCCCATGCCGTCACAAACCACCCAAAGCGCCCCATAGGGAGTACGAACCGATGCGACTCGGTCCTCATTATTAGGGCGGACCCGACCTCGGTCAGAGAGGGCGACAGCATTATAGCCGATAGGCATTGCCGTAGCGCTTGCGGAGCGACTTTATTTTGTGACGCTCTAATCGTACTTTCATTGGGATATTCGTCAAAGGGCGATCTCGAGCATCTCGCTGCACCGAGGCAATTTTCTCCGCCACTTCCATTCCCTCTAACACCTGCCCAAAAACTGTATAAGCTCCATCTAGAAAAGGGGTGCCTTTCTCAGCGATGACGATGTAGAACTGGCTCCCATTAGAGGCGCGCTGTGGATTGACAGCATCGGGGGTGCGAGCAGCTCCCACAGCCCCTCGCTCGTGCTTGAGAGTAGGATAAATCTCTGCCGGGACTGTATAACCGGGCCCACCTAAGCCATCATTAGTAGGATCATTGTCTTTAGAGTTTGGGTCCCCCCCTTGAATGACGAAGCCAGGCACCACCCGATGGAAAGTAGTTCCATCAAAAAAGCCCTGTTGGGCAAGCTTGAAGAAGTTAGCTCGGTGTTGGAAAGTCTGGCGAAAAAGCTGAAGGCGCATGACCCCATACTCTGTTTCCACTACCACAAGCGTATCCCATTTTTGTGCCCAGAGGAGAATCCCACTAAGCAGTCCTCGCACGCTCCATTTCAATAGAGGCATAAGCACTTTCAGCTAAGATACCAATGGGCGGATGAACCTTATGAACCTCAATATGCACTTTTTCCACATTCTCCCAGCGCGCCAAGATAGCTTCAGCCAGCTCTTGGGCAATATGTTCTATGAGGATGCCTTCATGAGTAAAGCGCTGCCGAACAAGTTCAGCCACTTCCTTATAGTCTATAGGAGGAGCTGTTTGAGCAAGTCTTGGCACCGTGTATTCTAAATGAAGATTCAGGCGAAAGAGGCGTCCCATTTTCCGCTCCTCTGGGAAAAGCCCGACATAGCCGTATATCTCTATCCCTTTCAATCCAATGGCTCGCCGAGGAGAAGGGTTTGGCGCTGATGATCCCATATCACTTCAAGAAGTTCTGCAAAGGTATCCCCCCGAAGAGGAAGAGCGAAAAGCCGCCTGTGCTCTCGATCAATAAGCCAGCTATAACTGGATGCTTGAGAAGGACCATGCCCTACCCGCCATCCACTTGAATCATGCCAAAGAAGCACACGAACTTCCTTGTCATATACCTCCATCCAGATGAACCGCTGATGCGGGACATTTAGAGAGGAGTCGCAGGAGAAAAAGTATTCCTTCGCTCCATTTTCATTTGCATCTAGTACGATACCAGGATGAAGGAGATAAGGCTTACATGCCAGCCGGCGAGCAGCTTCCGCCGTGAGATAAGTTTCCTGAGAAGGCTCCGCAAGAGAAACGCCAGCCCACCAGAGGTATATAATCAAACCTACGAGTAAAACGGAAATCGAAACAATCCAAAGACGCCCTAACTTATCCGTCATAAGAGGGTAGGGTTCAGTAGGGTAGAAAGGCGCTTCCGAACTAGCTTATGAGCAAGTGCCCTGCGAACAGCCAATATTTGAGTGGAGTGATGCATGTCACTTCCAAGGAAATGAACCCAACCTTTTTCCAAAAGATACTCTGCTTTCTCCTGGGCGAGCCGCCCATACGCCTGTACCAAAGACAGGAGATTCACTTGAAGGAAAAGCCCGCGTTCGTACCAACTTTTGAGCATAGTACGATCTGCATAAGTATAACGCTCAGGATGAGCAAGCACAGGTGTATAGCCACATTGATATAACTCAAACAGTATCTGATCCACTCCTACCATTGGAAGCCAAAAGTCCATCTCTATAAGGACATATCGCTTCGGTCCGAATGTACGCAAAGCAGAGAGACGAGTACGAAGTTCAGGTTCCAAAAGGTATTCAGCTGCTGTAGTGAGAAAGATCGGCAGTTCCTGTTCTTGTAAGTGCTGTCTCAGTCGTGCTTCCATCATCTCGATCTCTTCTTGGGAGGGATTCATCAGGGTATTCTGATGCGGGGTGGCGATCACTTTTTGATACCCCATCTCTGCCCAGAAGAGCATCATTTGAAGAGACTCTTGCATCGTCTGCGCTCCATCATCTAAGTGAGGAAGGACATGATTATGGAGTTCTACCACCAGTTCCATGCCCAAATTGATGGGAGGATGACGCTTTAGGAAAAACCTCATGCTATATGGGGAGAAGTTCGCGCAGCCGCTGGATCATCCGAGTTCGCTGCCTTTCTCCTACGTAGTAATACCTGCGAATATATCCATCTCCATAATAGCCATATCCATAACCATACCCATATCGGGGCTTACTCAGTTTAGTGCCATTGAAAACCAGATAGACTTTATTCAGATGGTGAGTTTTGATAACCTCTTCCAGATGACGAAGGAAAGGAATACGAGAATAGTCTGCGCGAAACACAAAAAGGGTAACGGCGGATGGGAACCCCCGGAGGATGCCTAGAGTATCAGAAACAAGCCCCACGGGCGCTGTATCTAAAACAAAGACATCATATTCTGAAGCAAGAATCTGGATGAGATGAACAAGTCCGGGGGATTCCAAGAGCTCCGCAGGATTGGGAGGAAGTGGACCAGAAGGCAACAAATAAAGCCCTTCTTTGCCGAGCGGGATTATCGCTTCACGCACCATCTCCTCAGAAATCTGAGAAGCAGAGAGAAGAAGGCTCAAGCCCTTCTCCTGAAATCCTACCGCTTGAGAAATAGACCCACGCCGAAGGTCTGCATCTACAAGAAGAACTCTATAACCCGCCAGAGCATACGTGTATGCTATGCCGCGAGCGAGGTAAGTTTTTCCTTCTCCACTGACAGTGGAAGTGAGGACAACCACTTTAGGGGATGCAGGATCCCACAAAAAACCCAAGGCATTCCGAAGACTTCGTAGAATCTCTAACTGTAAACCTGAGAATGGCAGTAAGCCTTTCTGCTCGCGTTCATAAGGAAGCTCCCCAATCACAGGCACAGGAGAGAGTCCTTCTATATCAATCCGATAAGAAACCCGCTGATTCAACAAGTGCCATAAAATTACTCCTCCTATTCCAATAAAAAGTCCCAGAAGGAGAGCTATAACATAGACTTGAATCCGACTAGGATAGACAGGAATTGAAGATAGGGTAGGAGGCTGGCTCACCCGAAAAGAGGAGACTACAGCCTCTTTGTCTATGGAGAGTTGGATTCTTTTCTCCAGGAGGGATTTATATATCTCTCGCCGAAGAGAGAGGTCTTCTTGAAGAAGAGAGAACTCACGCTCTAAGACAAGGTCTTTATAAAACTGATCTCGGCGCTGTCCCCACTCACGCAGAAGTCTTAGCCGAGTCTGGACTTTCTGAGCTCTAAGCTGAAGAAGGGCATGCCAGAGTTGGCTCAGCAGACGATGAAGGCGCTGATTCTCTGCTAAAATAGGCATAGAGGAAGGCGCATACAGCTGTAAAAGGCGCTCGCGTTGAGCAATAACTTGATTCAGTTCTTCAACTACCTTTGCCAGAGTTTCATCTACCTTCGTGAAAGATGCAATCGGCGGAAGATGAGCTTGGGGAGCTTTCTCAAGTGTATCTAATAAGCCTTGAACTTGCTTCTCCAATAGAGAAAAGGCCTGCTCTTCTTCCCACGCATCTTGACCTCTCTCTAAATCCGTAAAGAGTGCTAATGCTTTTTCCCGACGCACGCTGATAAAAGGAAGATCTATACGCCGTTCCCTTGAGAGGAGAGAATCCTGGGCCTTATCTATCCCTCCCCGAACAGCGACAAGAAGCGTATCAACATACTCTAAAGCTTTCTGATAATGAGTCTGACGGATAGAACGCTCGTACTCCCGAGCATGTTCCAGAAGTTTAGCCAGAAATCGCTGGGCGCGGGTCGGAGATATATCGGTCACACTGACTACCCATACAGTAAAACCTCTCTTAGGGAAAGCAGATATTCTACTTTGCCATCCGTAAGCAGCTGCGCTCACCGAAGTCTTAGCTACAAAGTATGTACCTGATGGGATCCCCCTCCGAGGATCGGCTGGCACGATTCGGATTTGACCCTTGCCTAAAGGCAGCCACGCTCCAATCCGACCTTCTTTCAAAAGACGATCCCCTTTTCGTACAAGAAGATCCTGACTCTCCCCGACTTCTATTGTTAAAGGGAAAAGCTGGCTTAGTACTCTTTCCTCTTGCAGGTCTGTCTCTACTGTGAAAGGGTGAGGAAAAAGAAGGGACCGACCAAACCGACCAATGGAATAGATCTCCCACTCTAATCTTAGATCTTCCACCGCTCTTTCAATCAAGTTATATGTAGTAAAAAGCTCGGCATACATATCTGCTAAGTTCTCTAGAGGAAGAAAAGCTTCATTTCCCCCTTTCGCCTTGACTAAATTACTCTGAGACAGGTCTATCTGAATAGAGGCATCGCTCTTGTAAATGGAGGTAGTATAGCGAAGATAAGCCCAAGCAATCCAGAAACTCAGAAAGAGGGTCCCTAACGGCCACCACCAACTGCGGGTAAGAAGGATGAGAAGCCGACGAATATCCCACAGCCGTTCCATGAGATTCCTGCCTAAAATCTAAAAAACCTGAAATATAACAAACAAAAGATTGACTACCTGCAGTACCCCCATGAAGGCTATTAAATTCTGGAGTTCTATACGCTGTCGTATTATAGCCCTTGACTCTACGAGTATAATATCCTCAGCCTGTAGAAGGAATCCCCCCGTAAGGACCTCCGCACTTCTCGCATCTACAAGAAAGACCTCCTTGTAGTAAGGAGGACCTCTCAAAACCTTTACTCTACTCAGGTCTGCCTCTCGCGTCGGGAGCATCATAAAAGCAAGAAGCTCTGACAGAGGGATCTGAGCCCGATCAAAAAGGATTCGTCCCTGCTGAGTCACCTGACCAAATAGATAATAGGCATACAGGGGATAAAGGTAAAGGCGAACCCCTAAAAATATACGCTCCGCAGCATTTTGAAGAAGAACACGCGCCGAGTCTACCGTTAGTCCTCCTATGCGTAAAGCCCCGCCCCATGGAGTATGAACCAGACTATCCTCAAAAATCCGCAGAGTATCCACACGCAGAACCTGCTGAGACTGAGTTGAGATATCTTCGGAAGACATATAAGGAAGTTCCATTACCAGCCGAATAAATTGCCCTGGCAGAAGTACCCGGCTAGAAGGCAAAGGAGAAGTATCGGGAGAGAAACTGGCCCTTACCCAACCTTTTCCCTGCTGACGAAGAGCACGAAGCAGCTCTTTATCATGAGGAGTGAGGAAAGCTGCCGCTCGTCTGCCACAGCCTATCAGCCCCAAAGAAGAAAGACCCGTGATTATCAACAATTTTCGCATTTCTTGAGGGCGTTAAGAAAAAAGGCGCAAGGGTTTTCCCCTGCGCCTTCTCCAATCCAATCGGATGAAAAGGGTCACTTCTTGGGCGCGTACTTCTTCTTGATCTCGTCTGTGAGAGTAGAGATCTCAGAATTCAGCGCTGTGAGGCTCTCGGCGACCTTTTCAAGGGATTGTCGTTTTTCGTTCAAGGTATTTTTATACTTCTCCCACTCTGGCTTGAGGTCGTCATCTCTTTTCTGTTGGGTGGGCACTCCGTCAACAAAGGACTTGGCTTCAGTGAGAGCAGTGCTAATGTCAGACTTGGCTGTGTTAAACTCAGTCAGAAGCTGTTGGGACTTTTCATTTACCGCTTGTATGCGAGAAGCAAGGTCCTTGTCTTTTTCAACCTTGTCAGTCCATACCTTCCCCAGCTCTGACTTGAGCTTACCAAAAGGGTCTTGAAGCGAGGCCACCTGAGTCTCCACCTCAGAGAGACGCTGATTCAGGCTGCTTTCTACGGATTGATACTCGTCCTGAACGGACTTAACAAACTCTTGACTTGGCTTTGGCGCACAAGCCGTCAGTCCCCATAACAGGGCTCCCGTCATCAGATACTGTGCGTACCGCATAGTGTGTGTGAGTTTAGGACAAAGGTACAAAAAGGAGGCTGCATATTTGCAATCATGCTCTATGCCGTGCGTGGACGTATCGTTTCCAGCGCACCTCATCAGGTTCTAATGGAAGTAGGAGGCTTCACCCTGACCCTGAGAGTGCCTCTTAGCGTGAGTCAGGGGCTGACCTCTCAAGCTGAGTGTCAGCTCTATACCTTCCTCCTCCTTCCCAAAGAAGAAGGCGAACCTCTCTTGTATGGATTCTCAACCGAAAATGAACGACGGCTTTTCATGTCCCTCCTGCGAGTCAATCATCTAGGACCACAAAAGGCGCTTGCCCTTCTCTCGCACTATCCCGCCGACAGGCTCATTCAGCTGATCCAGACAGGAAATGCTAATGCCTTGAGTCAGGTCAAAGGGATTGGGAAAAAGCTAGCTCAACAGATCATTTTGGACATGCAACCTATTCTTAAGGACTTGCCTTCCTCTGTTTTCCCTCCCCATTATGAAGATGCCTATGAGGCTCTGATTGCGCTCGGCTTTACCTCTAAGGAGGCACATGAGCGACTTCAGCTTGCTCTCCAAAGGGAGGCCGAAGCCTCTGCGGAACGCCTCGTCCAATTAGCCCTTCAATCTTCGTAGCTTTGTACTGTTATGTCCAAGGTACCTATTGCAGTCGCTTATGGAGATGGAATCGGACCCGAAATTATGTCTGCTTGCCTTCACATCCTCAATGAGGCAGGCGCTCAGATTGAACCCCGAGTTATAGAGATTGGCGAAAAAGTCTATCTCCAAGGATATACCGCTGGCATTACGCCAGAAGCGCTTCAAGTGATCAGAGAGACAAAGGTCTTTTATAAGGCTCCTATTACGACACCCCAAGGCGGCGGCTTCAAAAGTCTCAATGTCACCACTCGAAAGCTCTTCAACCTCTTCGCCAATGTGCGTCCATGCGTGTCATATCACCCTTTCGTGGAAACGAAGTATCCAAACTTAGACGTAGTTATCGTTCGTGAAAACGAAGAAGACCTTTATGCTGGCATAGAGCATCGCCAAACCACTGAAGTCTATCAGGTTCTCAAGCTTATCACCCGCCCTGGCACTGAACGAATCATTCGGTATGCCTTTGAATATGCCCGAGCCTACGGGCGTAAAAAGGTTACCTGCATGACCAAAGATAACATCATGAAACTTACAGATGGGCTCTTTCACAAAATCTTTGATGAGATTGGAGCAGAATATCCAGAAATTCAAAAAGAGCATTGGATTATAGACATTGGTACCGCTAAGCTAGCCGACACGCCAGAGCAATTTGATGTAGTAGTTACCCTGAATTTATATGGAGACATTTTATCAGATATGGTAGCTCAGATTGCCGGTTCTGTGGGTTTAGCGGGCTCTGCTAATATAGGACCTTCAGTTGCGATGTTTGAAGCTATCCATGGGTCTGCACCTCGGCGAGCAGGTCAAAATTTAGCCAATCCTTCTGGACTTCTCCACGCCGGCATTATGATGCTTGTCCATATTGGCCAGCCAGAAGTAGCCGAACGCATTCATAATGCTTGGCTTCGCACGATTGAAGAGGGGTATCACACTTATGACATCTTTCGGGAGGGTATCTCACGAGAGAAAGTTGGAACGAAGGAATTTGCTCAGGCGGTAGTACGCTACTTAGGTCAGGAACCCCAACAGCTCCGTCCAGTTCGGTACACTCAAGAAGGAGGCCCAGCTAAGGTTCTTACCATCCCTCCTTACCAGCGAAATGCACCCCCTAAAAAAGAACTCATTGGGGTAGATATATTCGTTCATTGGGTGCCTGGTCGTCCTGAGGAGCTTGCTCAAAAAATCCAATCTGCTATCCCTTCCCAGCTCAAGCTCACCATGATCTCTAATCGTGGCACTGTGGTCTGGCCTCAGACCTTAGAAGAAACCTTCCTTGTGGATCACTGGCGCACTCGCCTTCTCTCAGCTACGGGACAGCCTATTTCTCACGATCTCGTCATAGAAGCCCTCCGAGCCTATCAAAGAGTAGGATTAGATTTTGTCAAGACAGAGCACTTATATGTTTTTGACGGCGTGGAAGGCTTCTCCCGAGGACAAGGAGAGTAGTATTGAAGGAGCAGAGCACCTACTAATTTGAAAGAATCGCTCCTTCAAGGCTTGAAGCCATACCGCCTCTCAGGAGGAGTTCGCTTTGAAAAACTTCTGAAAGATTTGAGTTCTGATAAATCCCTTTAGAGTTCCCATATCCAGTGCTCGCCTGCAAAGGAAGCCTCTATTCGGCTCTCTTTATCTGAGGGACGAGCACTTCCTACTATCTGAGCAGGAATGTTATACCTTTTCGCAATAGCTATAATATCATCTGCCACTTGAGGTAGGGTATAAAGTTCTAATCGATGTCCCATATTGAAGACTTCAAAGAGCTCTCGCCATGGTCTCGCACCTTCCAGAAGAGCAAAAAGAGGGGGAAGAGAAAAAAAATTATCTTTTCGTATAAGAGTAAAGGGCAGATATTTAATTGCCTTACGCTGACCGCCCCCTGTGCAGTGGATGACAGCATAAATAGCTTGACGGAAATGCTGATAAACCTCCCGGAGAAAAGGTAGATAGGTCCGCGTGGGGGCAGTGAGAAGGTGTCCCAAAAGATGTCCTTGTATAGAATCTGTTAGGTGCCACTTGCCTAAGTAAGTTTCAGGCATTTCGGGAGCTGTGGTCTCCGGATACTGTTGGCGGTAGGTTGAAGAGAGAAGGAGGTGTCGAGCCGCTGTAATGCCGTTACATCCAATCCCGCTATTGTAAGTATCCTCGTAGCTCGCTTGACCGAAGCTCCCAACTCCCACTATCCACACCTCTGTGTCAGGAGGACGAAGGGGAATCAATTCTTTCTCCGAGATTCGGGCAGCTGCCACTCCTTCTACCCCGATTGTTCTCACCACATCTGGCATATCTGCGGTTTCTCCCCCTGCTACGATTGCTGCTATGCCCATATCTCTAAGCTTTTCTGCAAAGAGGTAAAATCCCTCTATGAGTGCCTGTACAATCTCATCTGGAATCAAGAAGGGATTACGAGTAATGGTAGTGGAGAATATGAATCCGCTTGTAATGCCACTACACGCTAAATCGTCGGTGTTCATTACAAGGGCATCTTGAGCAAGATGATGCCATACAGAAATCTCGCCCGATTCCTTCCACCAGAGATAAGCGAGGATTCCTTTAGTCCCCACTCCATCTGCATGCAACGCAAAGCGAAAGGCGGGGTCTCCAGCAATATCGGCTCCTACAGGCGCGAAATACTTGGCTGTCTCAAATCGCCTGAGAAATCCTTTGTGAGCGGAGACCCCGAAGCGCCGGTACCAGTCTGAGAGGCCCACTATTGAGAGCGCTTGCGACCGAAGAGAGAAAAATGCACAAATCTCTCGGGGTGAAGACGCAGCTCATCTAAGAGGAGTCGGAGGCTGACGGTGGTCTGGTCTAAATCTCTATAGAGGGAGCTGTCACGCAGAAGCAGTCCAGCGGTACCCTGAGGCTGATTGAGAGCTCCTAAAGCTTTATTGAGCTGCTCCCCAGCCGAATCAAGACGAGAGAGAAGGCGAGGAAGATGGAGACCTACTGAGTCTGCTGTCCGTTCAAAGCTACTGAGGGTAGCAGTGAGTCGGGGTCGTAATTCTATAAGGGTTTGGTCTATTTCACCCAAGGTTTGACGGAGGTGAGCCGCAGTAGGACCCAGCTCTTCTGAGGTGCGAGCACTTAGTTGTTGAATCGTTTCTACAGTGCGGGGGACCACTCCTCCTTTAGGGGTCAAAAGTGCATTCAGGTGAGCAGCCGTCTGATTGAGCTGACTCAGGAGAGTATCCAGCTTTTCTCGAAGCGGACGCACCTCTTGGAGAACCTTGTCAAAAGTGCCAGTAGCCAAACTATCTAGTAGGGTATCCCCTTCTTGGGCGAGCTGCTGCGCTCTCCCTGGCACGACCCACAGTCCTTTCGTGCCTAAAAGATCCAGGTTAGCAATTGTTGCTCTGCTATCTACGGGAATAGGTATCTCTCGCAACACTTCAAACTCCACGCGCACCTCCCCCGTCTGTGGATTGAAGCGAAGGCCTACAACTTGCCCCACCTTGTAACCTCGGTAAAGGACTTTGTCGCTGGTAGAGAGATTGTCAGCATTCTGAAAAACAGCATAGTAAGTAGTGTACCGCTGAAAAACAGAATGTCCCTTGAGGTAATTTAATCCCAAAAAGAGAAGGACGGCAGAGACAGCAGTAATAATACCAATTTGAGCTTCTCGTGAAAGGCGCAATCGTACCACAGGACAAAAATAAGCCGTCTGCTCGTGCAGACGGCGATCAAGGCAGGCGGCAGAAGGCTTACTTCAAAAACACGACAAGAATAGCGATCACTTCTGCAATCAGAGCCACCCCTTCCACAAAGGCTGCCATGAGGATCATATTTCCCCGAATTTCACCGGCGGCGGAGGGCTGACGGGCAATCCCCTGCATAGCAGAAGAGGCCAGCATTCCAATCCCTATCCCTGCACCAATTGCAGCTAAACCAGCGCCAAGAGGAGCGCCTAAGTAATGGACAGTACTACCTACTTCTAACCACATATCGCCTGCAAAGGTAGAGCTTTCAGTGAGATTCTTCTAAGGCACTGCCCAAGAATACCGCCGTGAGTAAGGTGAATATGTAGGCTTGAATGGTGGCTACAAGCGTCTCCAGAGCTATTACAAAAAGTCCTAAAGCCACTGAGAAGATAGCTACGGCGAGTCCCGCGCCTACCGACCGAAAGAAATCCGCAAGAATAAAGATAAGCCCTATCGCCGAGAGCATCATAAGATGACCAGCAAAGATGTTGGCAAAAAGCCGCATCATCAAAGCAAAGGGTCTAGTAAAAACACCAATAATTTCTATAGGCATGAGAAAAATCTTGAGGGGTACAGGCATCCCCGGATACCAGAAGATATGTTTCCAGTATTCTTTTGAGCCATTTATCTGCACTAAGATAAAAGTGAGAAGGGCTAAAAGGAAAGTAAGGGTGATGTTGCCCATAATGTTAGAGTTGAGAGGGGTCAGACCGAAGAGGTTACTCAACCAAATAAAAAAGAAGAGCGTGAGCAAATAGGGCAAAAATCGCTCTGCGTGATGATGCAGAGCAGGACGAGCTACTTCGTCCCGAATAAATAGTACCACTGGTTCTATCCAGCGAGCCACACCGCGAGGAATAGGTGATTGCGCATAGGCCTTAGTAGCCTTCCGAGTCATCCAGAGAAGCAAGAGACCCACAAGCAGAAACTGAAAAGCTGTTTTCGTAAAGGACAGGTCATAGAGCGGTTCACAATCTAAGGCACTTATTTTGCCTTCGGGAGTGAGGGTAAAGCCCCGAGCTTCCAGCTCTTTCTGGACCTCTGCTGGAGTGTGCCCCCTCACAAAAAAGAAGTGGAATCCTGAAGTAGAGTGATAAAGAATCCGAGGCAAGGGAATGCTGAGTGAAATGTAATGGGTAGAACCATCGGGATTTTTCCCCCAAGGAATATCGGTAATATGCCAATCGTAAGCGTCTTTGACGTGCTCTAAAATGAATTGAGCTGGACCTTGATTCCCTCCACCCGCCCAAAGCAGGGGAAGGAAAGCAAAGAAAAGCAGAGCTCTCCGCATACTCAAGGCGTGCAAGTTATAGAGAGAAAATGACATGTAGGGTTTGAAGGATCAGAATGGCAGAAAGAATAGCAAACAAGAAGGGGATAAGCTCAGGCTCTAAGAGGAGTGAGAGGGAGGCGACTAAAATCCCCACAAATACCACTTTGAAGAGAGTGGCATACAGAAAAAATCTCATCGGAAGTCGAGCAGAAAGCCAATGAGTGAAAGCAGTAATGAATCCCATGCCTATCCATATAATCATGCAAGCCAACGCTGTCTGAGGCAGACGCCAATAAGAAAGGGAAACATAAAAGAGCACACCTCCTACGATTCCAGCTCCTATAAGAAAGAGAGAGTTGCGTACACTCCTCATCTTTTATTTCTCTGGGGGAAACATAAACTCGTAAGTGTATTCCAGCGTTTCTGTAGCCCCAGGACGTAGTATGAGTTCCCATTGGAGTAAGTAGCGGGGGTTTGCTCCTCGGCGCTCAGGCAGTGGAGTACTTCGGGCAAATCCTAATTTTTCTGGTATTGGCTGACCTGTGAGCGGCTTCTGAATAAGAAGACGAGCTTCCCTGGGGCTGCTGTTTTGAATGCGAAGAATACCTAAAAGGGTAACTTTAGGTCCTGTAGTAGAGGGATTTTTACTTCGTTCCCGACGAATCTCTTGCTCCTGGAGGCGAAGCTCAATCCCCGCCATATGAGCCAAGGGAATATAGCCCGTCATCGTTGGGGGAGTAAGGTTTAGCCGACTCTGAGCCACAGGAAGGCCCTGTTCGTCAAATATATGTACAGATCCAGCAGGGATTGATACTTGAGCCGTATTGAGGAGCTGAATTGAGCGCTCCGCGTATCCCCGCCAGCTATTCTGAATCACAGAATCACCTCTCTCTGTAAAATCTGGCAGTGAGGCGCGATAAAGCTCCGTATAAGGCATTTCTCCATGCAAGAGAAAAAGCCGATTCTCAGTGGAAGCATTCAATTTTTGGAGGGGTAGATGCCATGTAAAGCTTCGGCTACTATCGCTTTCGTTCTGAATAAGGTAAAGCTCTACTTGAGATGCCTCTTCTTCCAGACAACATATCTCTATATGGGTCGTAAGGGTGGCACGAGTAGGACTTGTGAGCTGAAGAATATGAACCGCTCGCCAGGGCGGGAAAGAATCCCACCCAGCTACTGCTAGACGAGCTGCAGGCAAGGAGGTATCTATCTCTACAGATAATCGCCAGCCCTTTAGGATGTGGCGAGGGGGTGGAGCAGCAGCCTCTAAGCGAGCTGAACGAATAGAGCGATAAGGAAGCCACACTCGCTCCTGAGAAGGCCGACGCAGTAACACATCTCCTTTAGGGGATAGATATTCTATGACCCCCTGCAATTCTTCCCACTCGTTTCCTACAGCATAGCTTATCCACACATTAGCTCCGATATGCTGCTCAAGAAATTGCCGAAGGGTTGCTGCTGTTTTTTCCTTCTCTACTACGAAGGTGTCGGGTTCATAGGTCCATCGTCTGACTTTGTACTCGGGCTGGGGAAGAAGGGCCAAGGGGGGTGCAGCGGTTGGCAGTCGCACCTTGATAGGAGAGCGCAACATAGGGACTATCGCCTCTCGGGTCCAGAAGGCTTTGCCTGAGCTATAATACACCAAACGGGTAAGAGGCAAAAGAACCTGCCCCCAGCTTAGATAAAGCCATAGCTTTGCCAGCATATAATCCTGCAAATGTAATGTGGGGTATAGTGTGGGTGCGTCGACGCAGCTTGAATGCTCTAGCGTATGCTCTCCCTGCCGAGGGGGAGCCCTATATGCCCGGAATTCGCCTCTTGGTACCTCTGGGGCGCCATAATAGCCCATACATCGGACTTCTAATGGAGGTTCGAGAAGAGCCTCCTTCCCATCCTCTCAAAGAAGTCTTGCAGAAGATAGACCCAGAACCTCTCTATGATCCCAAAACGCTGGATTTTTTCCGATGGATAGTAGAATACTACATGGCTTCACCAGGGGATGTGATTCATGCGGTGCTTCCTGGTCGGATGGGAGGCATAAAGGATTGGGTTGTACGCTGGACTTCTTTACCTCTCTCCTCCTTACCGCCTAAAAAGCTCTACCAGCATCTGCGCACCCAAAGTGAGTTTAGGATAAGGACAATGGCACAGCAGCTTGAGGTGGCACCTCGCAAGCTTCTCACTCTTGTAAGAAAGTGGATGCAGAAGGGAGCCTGCAGAATAGAGCCAATAGTTAGGACGTCTATGCGTCGCCCTCCCTCTTTTGTAGAAGTGGACCCCGCTTATCGAGAGCCTACAAGGTTTGAGGCTGTGTGGAATACTCTTTCGTCTGAACATCGGGCCCTTTTACTAGAGATCCTTCACCGAAATCTGCGAGGAGAGCCGCTCTTGCTTGCTCACCTTCGGCGTCAATATGGAAAGAGGCTTGCCTTCCTTCTCAGGTCTGGCTACCTTAGGCTCAAACCTGCTCGTCACTATTATGAGCAGCTGTATGCACGTCCTATTGGATCTTATACGCTTACTCCTCCTCAACAGGAAGCCCTTCGACATATACGGTTAGCTCTTCAAGATAAGCCCTACCGTCCTGTTCTTCTACACGGCGTTACAGCCAGCGGTAAAACATTCGTGTATATGGAACTTATGCGAGAAGTACTTCGGACTGGAGGTCAGGTTTTATACCTTCTACCTGAGATTGCTCTAACTAAGCAGACTTTAGATCGACTGCGGGCAACTTTCGGAGAAGCAATGGAGCTTTACCATAGTAGTCTATCTGAGGCTGAAAGGTTTCGCTTATGGAAGGCTGTACGAGAGGATGCTGTAGATGTGATTGTTGGTACTCGTTCCGCCCTCTTCCTCCCCTTCCATCGTCTCTCGCTCATCATTGTGGATGAAGAGCACGATCCCTCTTTTGGACAGGAAAGCCGTTCTCCTTTCTATCAAGCACGAGATGCGGCAGTTTATTATGCACACTTGAAGCAGATACCCATCGTGTTGGGCTCAGCTACGCCTTCCTTGGAGAGCTACTCTAATGCCCAATTGGGAAAATACGCTTATGTTCCCCTTCGTCAAAAAGCTATACCCACAGCCTCCCCCGAGCTCCATGTGGTGGATATGCGGGCAGAGCTTGCTTACAAGCTGAGCACTGGCGTGTTTTCTTCCGTGCTGAGAGAAATGATAGAAGAGAAACTGAAAAACGGGGAACAGGTAATCCTTTTTCGGAATCGGCGAGGCTATGCCCCGACGCTTCTCTGTCAGAGCTGTGGACACCGTTGGGAATGTCCTCACTGTGCAATCACCCTCACTTACCACAAGTGGCGAAGCGCCCTCTCATGCCACTATTGTGGATATCAGGAGAAACTACCTGCACAGTGCAGCGTATGTGGAAGCGAAACCCTTTTCTTGCTTGGCGTCGGCACAGAAAGAATAGAGGAACAACTTCAGCAGTTTTTCCCCAATGCACGAACCTTGCGATTGGATAGAGATACGGTCGGCAGACATCGCCACGAGGCGATTATTTCTGCATTTGAACGAGGAGAGGCGGATATTCTTATTGGAACGCAGATGGTTACAAAAGGACTAGATTTTGAGCGAGTTACTCTCGTTGGCGTGCTTTATGCGGACAGTCTCCTTGCACGAACAGATTTTAGAGCTGAAGAGAGGGCTTATCAACTCTTGATCCAGCTCATAGGACGAGCAGGACGGCGCGGAAAAACCAGTTCTGTGGTGATTCAGACTTTCAGACCAGAGACTCCCCTCTTTCACCAGCTGAACGATCCTTATGAGAGCTACGCTGAGAGAGCGCTCGACCAGCGTAGGCATCATGGCTATCCTCCTTTTCGTCGTCTCCTGCAGATTAACCTGTATCACAAGGAGACTTTAGCTGCAGAGAAACAGGGGGAATATTGGCGATCGGCTCTGAGTAAGCTTGGCATTAGTGAGGTCTTAGGACCCGTGTATGCCGAGGTACCACGTGTGCGAGGTCGCTATCACCTACACCTCCTCCTCAAATTGCCTTCCCGATACCCTTATCAAAAACTAAGGCAAACCCTTCTAAAACTCCGAGAAGACCACTACGTTCAATGGGGGAGCCATGCCGCTCGGGTAGTATTTCGGGTAGACCCGTAAAAAGAGAAGAAATGTATGCAGAGAGTTGGTATTTTGAAGACTCCTGACCTTCAGTAAGCGGCAAGTCAGACTTGAACGGTCTTCTCTTTCTTATGGCGCTTGAAAAGCCGCCAGGACAAACTTGCTGTGAGTAGTCAAAGTCGTCTCTTTGTCTAAGCTCACCTTTTGAAGCAAACATGCTGATGTACAGATTAGTCCTGCTTGCTTTGTTACAGGCCGCTCAGGCAGAGCGGGAAGAGAAGAGCTGCTGCGACTCATTATTAGCCTGCAACCTTCAAGTTAGTCTCCTGCGTATCTCTTACAGAGACAAGGAACTCACTTGACAATCGCTCTTCTTAGGATCTTCCTGACAGCCCATCTTAGCTCTGCTCTTTCAAGGTGTTCTTTGAGCAAGCCCAGCCAGGGGTCCCCCAGCACGGGGGACCTTTTTATTTAGACTTTTAGGCAGGGGAGAGCTAAAATGTAAGTATTCTTGAAGATAAGCTCCCATAATCATGAAAAATGATGGAAAGAGTTCTTCTTGATAGTCTAATACCACTGAGGAAAGCACTGCCTCCTCTCCCCCACTCCATTAGTAAATACCTGAAGAAATAAGGTAGAGAGCGATTAGAAGCTTGAAAGAGAGGTTAGGTCTGTTCTCTTCAAGTCTCGGAAGGGCTTTAGTCGAAGCTCATACGAAGGACACACCAGATGCGCTATATCTTTGCCCACCGTATGAACCTTCTCCTCTACCTTCCTCTGGGGCTGGGGGCAATAGGCATTTTATTTCTTCTCTGGAGAAGCCAGTGGGTACTCAGGCAAGAGACAGGGGATTCAAAGATGCAAGCTATTTCCAGCTACATTGCTCGGGGTGCCCTTGCTTTTCTGAAAGCAGAATGGAGGGTCCTGATAGTATTTGCTCTTATTGTTAGTGCTTTATTGGCTTACAGCGGCATGCTGGGCGCTGCGGGACAGGCTCGATCCCATCCCCTGATTGGAGTGGCATTTTTGATAGGAGCTTTTACCTCTGCTCTTGCGGGCTACATCGGCATGCGTATTGCTACTCGCGCCAATGTTCGGACTACTCAGGCTGCTCGCTCCTCTTTAGCGCAGGCTTTCCGCACGGCCTTTCATGGAGGCTCTGTCATGGGAATCGGCGTGGGCTCTTTAGCAATCTTAGGGCTTGGAGGTCTCTTCGTTCTCTTTTACTGGATTTTTGCCGAAGGCGATCCCTTGAGTCCAGCTGTCCTCCTCGTGATAGAAGTCATAACAGGGTTCTCCCTCGGAGCAGAGAGTATCGCTCTTTTTGCCCGAGTTGGTGGTGGCATCTATACCAAGGCTGCAGATGTAGGGGCTGACCTCGTCGGAAAAATAGAGGCAGGAATCCCTGAGGATGACCCTCGTAATCCAGCCGTTATAGCCGATAATGTGGGTGATAACGTAGGAGACATTGCTGGGATGGGAGCCGACCTTTTCGGGTCATATGTGGCTACGATTTTAGCGACAATGGTGCTAGGAGGAGAAATGATTCAGAGCGCAGGGACTCTAGGTCCTGTTCTACTCCCCCTTTTCTTAGCAGGAACGGGATTATTCTTTTCTATGATTGCTACTTTCGCTGTCCGTATAAGGGGGGAGGCTGATTCCCAACAGGTTCAAAATGCTCTAAACTTAGGGAATTGGGGGGCAATTATTCTCACAGGTTTAGCCTCATATGGACTTGTGGAGTGGCTACTGCCCACAGGGGCGGAATTGCGAGGACAGCGGGTGCTCCCTCTCCAGGTGTTCGGGGCGATAGGCATAGGATTAGTGGTTGGAGCGCTCATGAGCTGGATCACAGAATACTATACGGGGATGGGTCGTCGCCCCGTTCGCTCTATAGTTGAGCGTTCCCTGACTGGTCATGCCACAAACATATTAGGAGGGTTAGCGGTAGGACTTGAATCAACAGCCCTTCCGGCTCTTATTATGGCTGCGGGCATCATAGGAGCTTATCAGTTAGCTGGATTATATGGAGTAGCGATAGCTGCGACGGGTATGATGAGTACGACAGCGATGCAGCTTACCATAGATGCCTTTGGACCGATCGCGGACAATGCTGGAGGGATCGCTGAGATGAGTGGATTGCCTCAAGAGGTTCGAAATCGGACAGACATCTTAGATGCAGTCGGAAACACCACTGCAGCGATGGGCAAAGGGTTTGCAATTGCCTCTGCTGCTCTAACTGCTTTAGCCCTCTTTGCTGCATACGTAGGGGTAGCGGGCATCTCAGGGATAGATATTTACAAGGCCCCGGTCTTAGGCGGATTGCTTGTCGGATCAGCCGTTCCGTTTCTCTTTTCCTCATTGGCGATCTCAGCCGTGGGTCGCGCAGCCATGGATATGGTGAAAGAAGTGCGTCGGCAGTTCCGGGAGATTCCTGGACTAATGGAAGGGCGGGCAGAACCCGAATATGAGCGCTGCGTGCGCATCTCTACTCAAGCGGCCCTCCGTGAAATGATCCTACCAGGGTCAATAGCTCTCCTGATTCCAGCGGTGGTAGGGCTTACCTTTGGAGCTGAAGTATTAGGAGGGTATGTGGCGGGAGTAACCATGAGTGGAGTTCTATTAGGACTTTTTCAAAGCAATGCCGGGGGAGCATGGGATAATGCAAAGAAATCCTTTGAAAAGGGCATAGAGATAGATGGAGAGATGTATTACAAGAAATCCGAGCCTCATAAAGCCGCGGTTACAGGTGATACTGTCGGGGATCCTCTCAAAGATACCTCTGGACCTTCCATGAACATACTAGTGAAGCTGACAGGCATCGTAGCCCTGGTATTAGCCCCTCATCTGGCTGCGTAACACTTCAGAAGGAGAAATTCCTTCCCTTCAATCAAGGCTTAGGATAGAATAACTCAAAAATCGGGTGGCTTTCTTTAGATTAGACAAGCGCTTATTTTCTTCTACTGAAAAGATTGTATGATCCGACGCAGCTCGTCAATTTCGTAGTCTTTTGCCTGAAGCTTCAATTCATAATCCTGGAGGACATCTAAAGGGGCGTAATTTTTGAGCCATTCTGCCTTGAGCATTTCGCATGCTTGAGCAGCAGGAAGAAGCACAGCCAAGTAGTGAGCTTCTTGGGGAAAGATGGCAAGAAAATATAGTTTCTCTTCTCCCTGAGCATCCTTATTAGTGAGAAAACCATACCATGGGTGTCCTCTCCCGATAGTAGCCCATAGATCCATAAATATAAAGTCTGGTGTATGGGGGCTGCGCAGCACACGGGCTGGCTGACCGATGAGCTTCTCGGGGGCATACCCAAGCATTTGCAGAAGGGATGGGCTCGCCGCTTGAATGACACCCTGCTTGTCTGTTAGGAACCACGGCAAGGTCTCCAAAGTCGGTTGATTTCGCTGTTCCAGCTGCCTAAGAGCTTCTTTGAGTCGCTGGGCTTGAACCTTCTGGCGAGTGATATCAAAGGCTACGCCGATATATTTATACGGTTTGCCCTCTGCATCTAAGACAGGAGTGATGGTCAAATGGACCCAGAAAAGGGTTCCATCTTTAGATTTATTCTGAACCTCGCCTTGCCAGACAAAGCCGCTCTTAATGCGATCCCACATGCGCTCAAAAAACTTGGGCGGATGGACTTCACTTCGGATAATGCTATGGGGCTGTCCGATGAGCTCTTCTCGGGTGTAGCCCCAGACGTAGGTAGCCTCGTCATTGACGAATGTAATGCGCCCTTCTGGATCGGTTTCAGAGACGATAGCTGCGTTATTGAGGGCATTGATGCGTCCTGTGAGTTCTAACTGAGTCTCCAGAAGCTGAGCTTGAATTGCCTCTAACTGGCGAGCATAAGCGGAGAGAGAATGCTCTTTTTCTTGAGCTTCCTGAAGAAGAGCACGAATGCGTTCGGCCTGACGCTTCTGCGCTGTGATGTCAAAAGCAACCCCTATATACTTGAAGGGATGTCCTTCAGGATCGTAAATAGGGGTAACTGTGAGAATCTGCCAGAAAAGCTTTCCATCTTTTGATCTATTGAGGACCTCTGCCTGCCAGACCTGTCCCGCTCGCAAGCTCTGCCACATGTCAGCCCAAAACTCAGGAGGATGATGGTCACTTTTGAGAAAGCGCAGGTTACGCCCTACCACCTCCTCCCAAGTATAGCCCCATGCCTCTAATGCTGCTGCATTAGCATAGAGGAGATTCCCGTTTATATCGGTCTCCATCAGGTAAGCTGCATTCCCCACCGCTAAGATTTGTCCTCGCAGTTCGGCTTGAGCACGTCTTAGTTCTTCTGCATAAGAGCGTAATCTTTCTTCCTGTTCTATTTGCGGAGACAGATCAAAGCTCACGGCAATAAACTTGACAATACGCCCGCGAGTATCTAAGACAGGGGTGATTGTAGAACTTATCCAATAAAGGGAACCGTCCTTTCGCTGGTTACAAAAGATGCCTTTCCATACCCGCTTTTCGTTCAGAGTCTTTCGAAGTTCCAGATAGAAAGCCTCATCATGTTTTCCTGATTTGAGGAGGGCATGAGTTTGTCCAAGAAGCTCTTCACGAGTATAACCGGAGATGGCGCAGAATGCATCGTTGACAAAAGTGATCCGTCCTTCGGGGTCTGTCTCTGCAACGATAGCTGCATTATTGACTGCACTAATCTGACCCCTTAGCTCCACTTGAGTACGACGCATCTCTTCTTGGGCTGCCTGAAGCTGCTGAGTATAAGCACGCAGCTCACGCTGTTGGGCTTGAGAGAGTTCCAGCGCTGCTCGCAGCTCCTCTTCCTGACGCTTCTGGGCGGTAATATCAAATCCTACACCGATGTACTTGAGTACTTTTCCCTCTGGACTTAAGACAGGCGTAATCGTCAAAAGAATCCAGTAGTAGTGTCCTGTTTTTGCTCGATTGCGGACTTCGCCCCTCCAGACTTCTCCCCGAGAGATGATGCGCCACATCTCCTCAAATAGCTCATCACTCTGATGTCCTGACTTGAGAATTCGATGATTTTGCCCTAAGACTTCCTCTGCTCGGTAGCCATACATTTGGAGGAAAAGCTCATTTACCCGAATGATGCGTCCTTGAAGATCAGTTTCAGAAACGATGGCTGCATTTCCGACAGCAGCGATTTGTCCTTTTAGTTCGGTTTGCGTTCGTAGGAGTTCTTCATTGAGGGCCTGCAGCTGCTGATTGGTCTCTCGCAACCGCTCCTCCTGAGAGAGAGTCTGCTCCAGCATGTAGCGCAGTTCCTCTTCCTGAGCTTTCTGTCGGGTAATGTCAAAACAGATGCCAATATACCCAGCGTTCGAAAGTCCCTCTAAAGGAGCGAAGGTAGCCTGAAGCCAGAAGATAGAGCCATGATTTGCTGTAAGGAGGGGAAGACTACCCTGCCAGATAACCCGCTGACGAAAACTTTCTCGGAGCGCCTGAGCCAACTCTGAGTCAGAGACAAGCTCGGTGAAGGGCCTTTCCCGAATTTTGCCTAAACTTAGACCGCTTGTTTCAAGAAATGCCTCATTTGCATAGAGGATGCGTCCCTGCCCATCCAGCTCCACTACAAGAGCTGCACTCCGAATGGCACTGATTTGACTGGCAAGCTGAGTTTGTGATTCAATCAGTTTCTGCTGAGCCTCCTCCATGAGCTGAGCACTGCGTAGCAATTCCGCCTGTTTTTCCTCTAAGACTTGACGGAGGGATTGCTCTTCTGAGAGGAGAGCTCTTAGCTTCTCTCTGGATATGAAGTTGGCAAGGGCAGCACCGATATGCTCGCCTATTTTCTGCAAGAAGGGCTCAGCAGCAGGCGAAAAAGCCTCTAAGGCAGCTAATTCTACCACTCCATAGGCTTCATCTTGAAAGATGAGCGGGATAAGGAGGAGAGTGTGGGGAGGAGCTTCACCGAGCCCTGAGCGAAGACGCAAGTATCCCGCTGGTACAGGATGAATACGAAGCAAACGCTTCTCAGCAGCTGCCTGTCCGACAAATCCTTCCCCAAATCGAAAGCGGCGCTGAACGGCTTGAGAGAGATCATAGGCATAGGTTCCCACAAGGACAAGAGTGTCTTCCTCCCGAACGAAAAGAGCACCCATGTGAGCTCCTAATTCTCGGCACAAAAGGCCTATAGTTTTTTCAGCCAAATGGGGAATAGTCTGAGATTCCTTAAGGATTTCACTGAAGGCAGCGAGGCTACGGATGGTTAAAGCTTGCTCAGATTGGGTATCCCATCTCTCCCGCAGAAGACTCTGAAGCCGGTGAAGTCGCTGTATAAAAGGATGTTCCTCACTTGGAAGAGAGAACTCAACCTTTCCTTCAGTGAGAGAGCGTAGAAGGGTATCAAAAGCTTGCCATACCGCTCGGAGGCTCCGAAGAGACTCTACACCTTTCGCAGAGGCGGGAATGGGATGCTGCCATTCTCCCTGGCGCCACTGTTGAAGGACTGAGAGGGTTGCTTCATAAGAGAGGAGCCCTGTCTGATGAGCCCGATAGAGGAGAAATCCCCCTGCTAAGAAGCTGATTAGCGTTCCCACCCCTATACCGAGAAGCCAAAGGGTCATTTCGCGGCGTTGCTTCTCCTCCTCCGCTGATAATGAGTTCAATGCCTGACTTTCTATTCGGAAAAGGAGACTTTCAAGCCTGAGCCGATCCTCCTCTGTCTCTATGCCTTCATTTATTCGACGAAGGAGAGACTCTATCTCCGCTCCCTCTGGAAGGAGCCGAAGCTTCCTTAGAAGCGAGTCCCCAATGAGACCCTCCTTTTGTACGGATTGATGGCGCAGTTCAGCTACTACTGCGAGCACACCTAAATGCCGCTCGGCCTCTTCGGCCCTAGAGCTGGCAATCCAGCCCACATACGCCATCGTACCCCCAATCAGATATATCAGACCTCCAATCAGAAATATGCTCCCCCAAATCCTCATGGACGAAACACCCTATCAGGTACAATAAATGCGCCAGGAAACACCTTTCGGTACTGCTCCAGCCACGCCTCTGCTTCCTCCCGAGCGAGAAAGTCTCCGGCTCGAACCTTATAGAGAGGAGGATCGTAAAACATATAAACGCTCACGCTTGCAAAGTTTTCCAAGACATAAAATCGGAGAGAATCAGCTACTGCGCGTGAAGGGGTAGCTGCAAGCTGGACGCGAAAGCCGGGCAGCGTACTAGCAGTCTGATATTGCTGACGCACTTTTTCATAGAGTCTGCGAGTGAGAGGAGAGGGCCTCCACTCTACGCGAATAGGATGTGACTCTACCAGTCGCGGTTGCTCAGAAGAAGGAAGCGGATACACCCTATAAAGAGGACGGTATGATTCCCACTTTGATTGAGCTAAGAGTATCCCCAGAAAGCTTATCCATTTCATAAGGGAGTAGAAGTCCCAATCCGAGTAGCACCCGCTTGAATAAAAGCCCAAGCCGCTTCTGCGGTTCGGATCCCCCCAGAAGCCTTGATCCCAACCGAAGAGGGAAGGGAGGCTCGCATAAGCTGCACAGTCTCTAAGACAGCCCCTTTTTCAGCAAAACCCGTAGAAGTCTTGACGAAATCTACCCCAGCAGCAGCTGACCATTGACATAACTCTTGAATCTGAGGAGGGCTCAGTAAGGCAGTCTCTATAATGACCTTCAAAAGAGCACCATCTTTATGAGACAAATCCACTAAGTGTTCTATTTCAGATCGGACATATTTTTCGTCTCCAGAGAAATAAGCTGCGAGATTGACGACCATGTCCAGCTCACTGGCACCCATTCGGAGGGCAAGCCGCGCCTCTGTGATCTTCGTCTCGGTCAAATGCATTCCATGAGGGAATCCCACTACGGTAGCTACTCTTACTCCCGATCCATTTGTATAGGCGCAGGCCTGTGAAACAAAATAGGGAGGCACACAGACAGCTGCGTATCCCCTCTCTACTGCCTTCAAACAAAGAGCTCGGATATCCGATTGAGTACAGCCAGGACGCAAGAGAGTAAAATCTATGAATCGGGCCAAATCAGGAAGATTCATAAGTGGGTATTGCTTTGAGCATTGCTTCGCAGAGAGCAGGGAGATCATAGGTGGGGTGCCATCCCCAATCACGACGCGCCAGAGTGTCATCAACACTGATGGGCCAACTCTCAGCCAGAGCCTGCCGGAAATCTGGCTCATACTCGCACTTAAAATCGGGTATAGCCTTTTGAATCTCTAATTCTAACTCTCTGGGAGAGAAGCTCATGCCCTGAATGTTATAGGCTCCTCGGACGGTCAGCTGCTCTGGATGAGCTTCCATGAGCTTGAGAATAGCGCGAACCGCATCATCAATATATATCATCGGAAGGCGCGTATCAGGAAGGAGATAGCATTTATACCGCCTTTCCCGAAGAGCAGCATAGAACATATGAACGGCAAAGTCAGTAGTGCCCCCCTGAGGAAGATGAGCAGGCCCGACCACCCCCGGAAAACGTAGACTGCGAATATCTAAAGCATACCGACGGAAGAAATACTCCGCCAATCTCTCTCCAGCAAGCTTAGCGATGCCATACAGCCCGATAGGATCGGTGGGACAGTACTGAGGGGTTGCCTCTCGCGGGGTATGAGGCCCAAAGACAGCGATGGAGCTAGGCCAGAAGACCCGCTGTACAGCTTCTGCCCGGCAAGCCTCAAACACCTGCCAAGTTGCCATAAAATTTACTTCCCACCCCCGCTGGGGTTCATATTCAGAGCGTGCCGACAAAAAAGCCGCCAAATGATAAACCTCAGCAGGTTTCCACTCCCTCAAAACGGCTCTGAAGTGCTTTTCGTCTAAGATGTCCAGTTGCAAGGTTGCCGTTGGATAGGTAAGCGAACGAATATCCGTGGCCAGCACTTCATCTCCTCTCTGAAGAAGTGCGGGAACAAGTGCTTGTCCAATCTGCCCTCCTGCGCCAGTTACTAAGACTCGCATACCCCGACTAAAACCGAAACCCAAGGGTTGTTACTACACGATGCATACGCACCTGATTTACAACCACAGGGGCAGGCGCATACGAAGGGTCTCGCAGAAAATAGGGGAGATATTTCTGAGAGCTAAGAGCATATACATATGCAATATCTACAAAGAAGCTGCTAAAGGCATACCCTAATCCAAATGAAAAAAACTGCCGCTGCATCGGCAGGCTCGTCAGCTCCTGAGGACGCTGAGGGTCGCTATAGTACTGGCGAGCCTCTACATTTCGCACAGGCGAGTAGTAGGCATAGCCGCCCCTAATGCTCAAACCTTCACCAATAAGCCACTCAGTCCCAGCCCGAATGTTATACGCTGCGGCAAAGGCATTTTCTATGAACTCATTCTCTCGGTCATAGGTGTAAGAGCTAGAACTAAATGAAACTGTCCGATAGTCTAAAAAATCTCCTTCTATAGCTACTAAACCACGGTCAGGTATAATAAAGGCAAGGCCTGCGGACACTCGGTATGGGTAGGTAAATCTGTACTCAAACTGGAAAGGCTCCTCATACGAAGCGATCCCTACCCGTCCATCATCCACTCGAAATTCCATGTCAGCGGTATATTCATCTGTAATGCGGAGGCGTGATCCTGTGAGAAAGCTGAGCCCAAACCGAAAGTATTCTACAGGCTCCACCAAGACACCGACAGAAAGCCCGACACCACTGCCGGAAGAAGAGTACTTCTCCCGTAATACGACCTCATCAGCAGGTGAAGTTTGATTTTGCCCATTGTACCGATTCTCTTGATCAATTTCTCGGAACCGATAGAGATTGGTATAACGGAGGCTGCGAATGAGAAGTGATGCACCAAAGAAGATTGTATTCTGATAGCAGAATCCTGCGCCTATTCCCCATGTATGGAGATGGCCACGCTCTTGTCGAGAGATATCTTGAAGCACTCCTCCCTGAAAAAAAGCACCCCGATAGCGCCATGGATTGACCGAGATATAATCTATCACTCCCCAACTTGAGGGTGAGCCGCTCGGATTCTGCACAAAGGTGTTGTAAGCCAACTGAGGGATCCCAAACAGAAGGCTATCTGGGATTCCCTCTGCTTGCTCAGCGATTGCTTGAGTAAGAGAATTCCTGAAGTTGAAGCCCCGAGCTCGTGTATTCTGGGTAAAAAAGCCTTCCTGATTATAACCAAACCCAAAATTCCATTGAGTAATTTTTTTTCCTCCTTTAGCATGAAGTATGAGGGCAAACTGACTCAGGCTGAGGTGAGTGCGGCTTTCTGAGCTTTTATCTATGTAAGTGGTAGAGGCAATAGGGAGGGAAAGCGCTGGTGAGACCCACACTCCTCCTCTTACAAAGATCCCCAGTGCAGCAGGATTTTGGACAAGGTTAGCTGGATCGCCCCCTAAAGCAGTGAAAGCTCCCCCCATTGCAATTGCTCGGGCAGAACCTTGGGGTAGGCTTTGACTCCATCGCTCCGCATCTAAATCAGTTTGTCCTAAAAGGAAACCAAAGCCTATTATCCCCCATACCTGTTTCATCCCTTCAAAGTTACCTGTTTTTGATGTATCTTCCCCGAAAATGAAGCGGTGCGCAGCCCTTTTGATTGGAGTGATGCTACTCCTTCTGAGTTGGCAGGACCCTCTCTACCGTCTCGGACGCAATATAGAAGTGTATGGGCGAGTTCTTCAGGAACTTGCTCAGAACTATGTAGATGTGCCTGACTTAGATCGCCTCACAGCGCGAGCCATAGAATCCATGCTGAATGATCTGGATCCTTATACCAATTTTTACAGTGCGATTGATGTTACTCAGGCGCAATTAGAGCAGAGCGGTCAATATGCGGGGGTCGGGCTGGTTTTGCAGCCGCTAGAGGGACGAGTGATTTGCCGACGAATCCTTCCAGGCAGTCCGGCAGAAAAAGCAGGCATCCAACCTGGCGACCTCCTGATAGAAGTGGAAAAGAAACCCGTGAGCGATCTCTCTTTAGAGCAAATCCAGAAGCTTCTGCGAGGAATGCCGAAAACTACGGTGCAGGTTAAGATTCTTCACCCCGCTAATGGGCAATTTCAAGAGCTTCAGTTAGTAAGAGCTGACTTAGAAAATGAAGCTGTCCCCTATAGCGCCCTCCTGCCAGGACAAATTGGGTATATTGCTCTGACCCAGTTTACTCGGGGCTGTTCAGAAGCGGTGCGACAGCACCTGATTCAACTCAAGACCCAAGCCCCCCTCAAAGGGCTTATTTTAGACCTGAGAGGAAATCCTGGAGGGCTCCTGAATGAAGCACTACAAATCTTAAACTTCTTCCTGCCGAAGGGGGAGCTCCTTTTAGAGACTCGAGGACGCATGGCGGAAGCCAACCAAAAATATTATGCTCAACTTCATCCCCTTGAGCCCACGCTTCCTCTCGTCGTGCTGATTGATGAGCACAGTGCTAGTGCTTCTGAGATTGTGGCTGGAACGCTCCAAGATTTGGATCGAGCCGTGATCATCGGGCGACGCTCTTTCGGCAAGGGACTAGTACAGATTGTACGTCCCTTAGTGGAAAATACTCAGATGAAAATAACTGTTTCCCGTTACTATACGCCTTCTGGTCGCAGCATTCAACTAAGCCCCCAATCCCTTCAAGGTAATTCTACATTTCGAACCCGTAGCGGTCGTCCTCTTCGCAGTGGTAGTGGTATTTCCCCGGATCTTGAGGTTCAAACTTATCTGCTCTCCCGAGAACGGGAACGCATAGAGCCCTACTTTTTCTTTTTCCTGGCTCAACACCGCGATAAGATTCCTCGAGACTCAGCCACTCTGACTGTAGAACTTCCCTCATTGACGCAAGTTCAAGCCCTGTTAGATTCCCTTCGCAAGTATCCAGCCGCCTACAGAGATGAAGCGGAAGAGACATTAGAGGAGCTGCGAGCTAAACTCTCTGATACTCCTACCCTCCGACAAAGGCTTAAAGAGCTGGAGGAGGCAATAGTGAACGAGCATTTTGAAAGACTTCGGCAAAGGGGGGAAGCTTTACAAGTGCTGATTGGCTCCTTGCGCGCCTATCATGGACTTGGTTTGAGAGGTGAATATAGCTTCATTGTGGCCCGAGATCCGGCGGTTCGTCAGGCTCGGGAGCTATTGACTGATCTGCCACGCTACGAGCGTCTTTTGCGACCTTGAGCTGACGAGCCGCTTCATACAGAAAAATGCCTCCCGCTACCGCTACATTAAGGCTATGCTTTGTTCCAAATTGGGGTATCTCTATAATCATGTCACACTGCTCTAAGAGCGTCTCTTGAATGCCGGTGAGCTCATTCCCTACGATGAGCAGCCAAGGGGGGGGCCTCCACTCAACCTCCCATAGGCTTATGCTCTGGTCTGTATGCTCTAAGGCTAAGAGCTTCCAGCCTTCTTCTTTCAATTGTCGGAGGAGAGGGAGAGGGTGAGCAATCGCTTCCCATACTACACTCTCTTCTGCTCCCAAAGCGCTGCGATAAATCTCGGGGTGGGGGGGTACAGGTGTGTATCCACCCAGATATACTTTCTCCACTCGGAAAGCATCAGCACTACGAAGCAAGCTCCCTACATTATACCGACTACGCACATTGTCCAAAAGAAGGCGGATTGGGAATTTCGGCGCATTTTTATATGCCTCTACGGAGAGGCGTCCGAGCTCTTCGGGTCTGAGCTTGCGCATACTATACGCCTCAGACAGACAGGCGCCGAACAAGGCTTATCGCAATACTTCACAAAAGGCCATAAAATTCCTGCTCCTAGACCCAGTTCATACCTTTGATCTACTATTCCGCAATCCACATATAGACAGGGACAATCTCGAAGAAGCAAAGGAAAATACCCTTCCCAGTCGCCCAAACATAGGTCTATTCGCCTTCCCTTGAGGATGTAGGCAATGCTTCCCCCAATAATGCAACTGCGAGGAGGGAGACTATCGTAGGCTTGGCGAACCCTCTCTGCATAAGTGTAAGAGAGATGAGGAATCTCCAGACTCCAACGGAAGTGCTGATAAGTATTGCGAAGCTGCCATACCACCCATATCCCAGCTATGCTCACTAAGAGAGAGGAAGGGAGGGTACGCCAAAGGCGCTCCGCTGCATACAGCAGTATCGGTAGAAGAGTCAGGACAAAGTGCCGAGTATCCACAATCCCCACCCGCCCCTTAATCATGCTCCATGCATAGAGTCCTCCTTGAGTCAAAAAGAGCAGCCATAAGAGCTTGTCTCGCTTTTGTTCAGCCAAGGAAAAGGAAGGTCGGCCCCATTTCCAAAGAGCCGCTACAGTCAAAAGCCCTACAAGGAAAGCAAACCGAAGAAAAGGCACCTCTTGCCATAGGCGCCAGAAAAAATCAGGGGGTACAGGCATACCCCGCATGCTAAGCCCGCTCTCTTGAGCAGGATGACTGAGTGCATTCCATAGAAAATATCCTCCTGCCCAGAGACCCTGAAAAGCCGCAATCACAAGCCATCTAAGCCCTTCTCTCCAATTTCTACAAAGCCCCTGCCACAGCCCCCATAGCCCCAGAGCTATCCCAACAGCTAAACCGCTATATCTAACAAGGAAGAGAAGAGGTAGAAGAAATCCTATCCCTACCATCCACCACCCCTTCTCATCTCTGTAAAAACGCTCAAACGACCCTATCGTCAGAAGGAAAAACGGGATGAATAAATTCTCTGAGAGGGGGAAAGCTACATTCCACGTGTAGTTCGGAGGGTAAATGAAAAGAAAGAGCCAATCTGCTCGACTCTTGAAGAAGAAGAGCATGATTAGATAGCTCAGGATATAGAGTCCTACATTCAACCAGCGGCTAATGTAGAAGGGTTCAATGCCTGTAAGCCAAGAAGAGAAAGCTATGAGGGCGGGGTAGCCTAAGGGCCACTCAGACATCCAGCCATAGGGCAAAGGTTCAAAGAGGGATGGCATTCGCAGACCTTCACCATGTAGAAGACTGCGGGCAGCACCTAAATAAGCGGTACAATCGGCTTGCGCTCGCCGAAGTCCATATGGCTCCATAAGAGCTAATGCATCCCATGAGACAATCCCCATTTGAAAGAGGAGACAGCCTCGAACGACCCACCTCACCCAAGGGAGTGGAGGAGCTCCCACTTCCCTCCGCTCAAAAGCCTTCGCAAAGAAGGATCTCCAACTCACAGGCAAGCAAAAGTAAAGTAGAACTCGCTCTCCTAAATCTCAACGCCTGCAAAAGATAAATAAAGAAAGAGAGGATGACCCTGTATTTGTCTCTCCCTCTACTCAAATTCCATCATAAGCGTTACGGGACCATAATTGAGAAGATGAACATTCATCATAGCTCCGAAAAGTCCTGTGGCCACTGGGAGCGAGGGGGCTTGACGCCGAACTTCCGACACGAATGCCTCGTAAAGGGACCGAGCCACTTCTGCAGGAGCTGCTTCAACGAAAGAAGGTCTAAACCCTTTCTCCAGGCGCCCGTACAGAGTAAATTGAGAAACCAGTAGCAAGCTTCCTCCCACCTCTTGAACCGAACGGTTCATCTTGCCAGTTTCATCAGGAAAAATCCGAAGCTGAATCAGCTTAGAAGCTGCTTTCGGAAGGAGAGCCTCTGTATCTGAGCGATGAAATCCTACAAGGACTAAAAGTCCATGACTGATCTGACCCACTATTTTGCCCTCCACCTCCACCGCTGCATGAGCTACTCGCTGAACTAAAAGGCGCATTAGGTCGGTGTTGCTTTGAGTTCCTTCAATAAAGCTAAATAGGTATGATAACGAGAAGAGGGTATCTCTCCTCTCTCCACAGCTGGAAGAACCGCACAACCTGGTTCATCTATATGCAGGCAATTATTGAATTGGCACTGGCGCAGATAAGCTCGCATTTCAGGAAAGTAATGCGAAAGCTCTGAAGGCTGAACATCTCCTATCCGAAATTCACCAAAGCCTGGTGAATCTATCACTTCTCCTCCTTCAGGAAGTTCATACAAAGCAGAATAAGTAGTGGTATGGCGTCCCCGTTGAGTGAGCCGAACAAGAGGCTGAGTAGGCAAGTGGAGGAAGGGAATAAGCCGATTAATCAGCGAGCTCTTTCCTACTCCGCTCAAGCCTGTGATAAAGGTCCGTTTATTTCTTAGATAAACTCGCAGTGATTCTATCCCCTCACCTGTTTGGCTTGACACGAGAAAAGTAGGATAGCCAATCTGCTGATAGAGTCTTATAAGGTTTCTTCGCTTCTCTTCTGAAGAGGGCTTGAGGGGTAGGTCAGCCTTTGTAAAAGCCAAACCTGCAGGAACATCAAAAGCTTCACATAAAACAAGAAACCCATCTACATACCGTAGAGGGGTAAAAGGAGCCTCCACAGTGACCAAAAGGAGCGCCTGATCTATATTACAAGCGAGAATCTGGCGGCGGTGATAATGATTGGGGTCCACTCGGATGAGCCAATTTCGTCGGGGGAAAATTTCTTCAATAACAGCTATCCCTTCTTCTGTGCGGACTCGGACTCTATCACCTACGCCCACAGGTGTGGTAAGGTCATGGACTGTAAGTCTGAATTTTCCTCTGAGAGTAGCTGGAAGGATCATTCCTTCCTCTGTACGCACATGAACATGGTCACCTGAAGTCCGAATGACCGTAGCCTCCATGCATAATACCTTTGAGGCAAATATGCGTATTCTTCTTACAGGAGCCGCCGGTTTTATTGGAAGTTTTACAGCCCAAAGGCTTCTTCAGGAAGGCTACGAAGTGATTGGAATAGATAACCTCAATAGCTACTATCATCCCTCCCTCAAAAAGCATCGCCTCAGCTGGCTCATATCCTCTCCCAATTTCCAGTTCCATGCCCTTGATCTGTCCGATTGGAATAGCATGGCAAGCCTGTTTGAATTTGCGGCCCCCATAGATGCGGTTATCAACCTTGCGGCACAGCCAGGCGTTCGCTCCAGCCTTGAGCAACCTTACCCCTATTATCAGGCTAACTCTACGGGCAACTTTCACCTTTTAGAACTTATGCGACGCCATGGCATAAAGCAGTATGTGTTGGCTTCTACCTCCTCTCTATATGCAGGTGCATCCCTCCCATTCTCTGAAGATTGCATTGTAGATACGCCTATCTCACCCTATGCTGCTTCTAAGCGGGCAGCAGAGATTCTTGCCTACACTTATCACTATCAGTATGGGATTGATGTGGCGGTTCTCCGATATTTCACAGTGTATGGACCCGCAGGACGCCCAGATATGGGTATTTTTCGTTTCATCGAATGGATTTATCGAGAAGAGCCCCTCCATCTTTATGGAGATGGGACACAATCGCGAGATTTCACCTATGTTGAGGATGTCGCTGAAGCTACATTGGCAGCCTTACAAGTGAAGGGCTATGAAATTTTCAACATTGGAGGGGGAAAGCCTCCTTCTTCCCTCTTAGAGGTGATTCATCACATTCAGAAGCGCTTGAGAAAGGAGGCAAAAATCATCTACCATCCACCCTCTCGCGCAGATCTTCATCATACGCAAGCAGATATTCGCAAGGCAGAGAGTCTTTTAGGCTGGAGACCAAAAGTAGAATTTTGGACAGGTTTAGACCGCACTATAGAGTGGCATCTGGAAAATAGGGAGCTTTTAGATGGCTTGCCTCTATCCTAAGTACAGAGGCAAGGGCATATTTGTTTTGCTCTGTGGGCTGATTATGAGTGCTCAAACCTCCTCCAACTTTTATGCAGACACAGCCTATCGCCGAGCACAGAAACTCTATTTTCTTGCCGTACAATCCGAAGAATACCTGGAAGAAGCAGAAAAAGCTTTTCAGAGTCTGATTAGCCGCTATGGTCGTCAAGACCCTCTCTTGATGTATTTGCACGGCCTAACAGCTTTGAAGGCTCGGTATGCCCTCAATCCCCTCAAGAAGCGGGACTACTTTTACGAAGCTGTCCGTCAAATGGATGCTATCGTACAGAAAACTCCAAACGATGTGGAAATTCGGTTTCTGCGGGGCTCCTTCTATTACTACCTTCCATTCTTTCTGGGCAAGCGGGCTCAAGCAGAGGAGGACCTTCGGACTCTGACCCTTCTCCTTCTCAAGAATGTTGATACATACCGAAAACGGTACTCTTATGAAGCTTTGAAGGCTATAATAGGTTTTTTAGAACAAAGCCGGTGGATAGAGGACGAAAAAATCAAAAAAATCAAGGAAATATACACTATATTCTAATAATCTCAGCCCATGACCATAGACCAATGGATAGAAGAGCGAAAGGAGGTTCTTCTGAGCGAGCTTATGGAGTTTCTCCGCTTTCCAAGCATTAGCGCTCAGAAGAAACACTGGGATGATCTTCACAGAACGGCTCTCTGGCTGAAAGACAGGCTTGAACGATTAGGTTTTACCACTACCCTTTTAGGGGAGCCGCCTGTGGTGTGGGGTCACTACAAAGGGGCACAAGAAACTCCCACTGTAGTATTCTACGGTCATTACGATGTGCAGCCGCCAGACCCTCTCTCCCTCTGGGAAAGTCCGCCTTTTGAACCCCAAATCCGGGGTGAGGCGATATATGCAAGAGGTGCTGCAGACGATAAGGGGCAGGTCTTTGCCCACTTAGCCGTATGGCAGTACTTCATGGAATCTCAGGGTAGAATCCCTCTCTCTATCCATGCTCTAATAGAAGGGGAAGAGGAAACGGGCAGCAAGACTTTCAGCCAAATCTTGAGAGAAAATGAAAAAGCATGGCGAGGGGATGTAGGCATAGTTTCAGATACCGCCTTTTTTTCAAAAGATGTTCCTACACTGACCATAGGGCTGCGTGGGCTTGTTTATACAGAAATCAGAGTTTGCGGACCTGCGCGTGACCTTCATTCGGGGGGATTTGGAGGAGTGGTAGCAAATCCGGCTTTAGCGCTTGCTCATATTCTCAGCGCTCTGAAGGGTCCTGATGAACGCGTGCGTATTCCAGGCTTTTATGAGAAGGTACGCCCGGCTTCAGCGGCAGAACGGCGATGGAATTGGGAGCTTCCAGCCAATGAAGCCCACTATCAGCGGCTCACAGGGGCTCCTGCTATCGTAGGGGAAGTAGGCTTCTCCCCCCTGGAGCGGATCGGTATTCGCCCTACTTTAGATGTAAATGGACTTTGGAGTGGCTACACTGGCGAGGGTTCCAAAACAATTATCCCCGCAGAGGCAGTGGCGAAGGTCTCCATGCGACTGGTCCCACATCAAGAGCCAAGGGAAGTATGGGAGAGCTTCCGTCAATATGTGGAGAGAATAGCCCCGTCTGGCGTTACGGTATCCGTGAGTCTCCTTCATGAGCCAGCTCCCCCTTTTGAGACGCCGGTCGACTCTCTTGCTTATCAGCTTGCAGCCGCTGCAATGGAGCGAGCCTTTGGAAAAGCCCCTCTCCCCCTTCGGGAAGGCGGCTCTATCCCCATTCTAAATCTTCTCCAGCAGGCAACAGGCGGCATTCCTATTGTCCTTATGGGTTTCGGACTTCCCTCTGATGCCGTTCATAGTCCAAATGAGCACTTTCAACTGAATCAGCTCTGGAAAGGCATAAAAGCCCTTGCTTACTTCTATGAAAGTTTAGCTGCAAAAAAGTAGGTAGATGGTTTTATAGAATGCCGCACCTTCTCCAAGCCCAGTAGGGGCTATCTTCCCAAAGCCCTATCCAGCCCAGATTCCTACCTTTGCCTTATGACGCAGTGGAAAAAGTCCTTTGGAGAGGGCTTAAGTTATATTGACTTGCCAGCTGCTGCTCAAGCATATGGCATAGATTTGACTGCGCTCCCTTATAGTCTCCGAATCCTTTTAGAAAATGCTCTCAGACACTTAGACGGCTTCAAGGTTACAGAAGCTCACCTAATGCCTTTCCGTCAATGGAGTGGGCGACCGAGTCCAGAGGAAGAGATTGCTTTTATTCCTGCTCGGGTGCTAATGCAGGATTTTACAGGGGTACCCGCTGCTGTTGACTTGGCTTCCTTGCGGGAGGCAGTCTCTGCAAATGGAGGAGACCCTCGCTCTATTAACCCTCTTGTTCCTGTAGACCTCGTGATAGACCACTCGGTTCAGGTTGACTCTTTTGGGAATGCCTCGGCCCTTCAGCGCAATATTGAGAAGGAATATCAGCAAAATCAAGAACGCTACGTATTTCTCAAGTGGGTTCAGCAAGCATTTGACAACTTTCGGATAGTTCCGCCAGGGATGGGGATTGTGCATCAGGTGAATTTGGAGTATTTGGCCCAGGTAATAACGGAGCGAGGTGGGTGGGTATTTCCAGACACGCTTGTGGGGACAGACTCTCACACGCCGATGGTGAACGGCATAGGCGTGGTCGGATGGGGGGTGGGAGGCATTGAAGCAGAAGCAGCCATGTTAGGGCAGCCGTTTTACTTTCCCTGTCCAGAGGTTATTGGGCTGCGGCTGGAGGGATGCCTCCGACCTGGGGTCACAGCGACAGACCTTGTCCTCACAATTACAGAGCTGCTGCGAAAAGTAGGAGTCGTAGATAAATTTGTGGAAATCTTCGGACCCGGTCTTTCCACCTTGACCGTTCCCGACCGAGCTACTATCTCAAACATGTCTCCTGAATTTGGATGTACAGTAACATACTTTCCGATTGATGAGCAGACTCTGACTTACTTGCGACTCACGGGACGCAAGCAGAGTAAGATTGAGGTTATTCGGCGGTATGCTGAGCTGAACCATCTCTGGTGGAAAGCGGAGCAGATCCCGATTTACACGAAGGTCATCTCTCTGGACTTGGGTTCGGTAGAACCTGTAGTTGCGGGCCCTCGCCGTCCCCAGGATAGAATTCCCCTGAGAGAGGTGAAGCAGATTGTTCAGCAAAACATACAAGGCACCTATCAGAAAAAGGGACTTTCGGTGAGTGCTCAGCCTCTGACCTTCCTAAAAGAAGCCCCCCCACCAAATGGATATGCCCATTTGTATGCGGGAGATGCGGACTACTTTCTCTCGGATGGGAGCGTCGTGATCGCTGCTATTACGAGCTGCACTAATACCTCTAATCCATCGGTGATGCTGGCAGCTGGACTCGTGGCGAAGAAGGCTGTATCCATGGGACTCACTCCCAAGCCCTGGGTCAAAACGACTCTTGCACCCGGTTCTCGAGTCGTGACACGGTACTTAGAGAAAGCGGGACTCCTTCCTTACTTAGAAGCGCTTCGGTTTCATGTGGCGGGATATGGCTGTACAACTTGCATCGGCAATAGCGGGACGCTTCCACCCGCTGTCTCCCGAGGAATTCAAGAGAAAAACCTCGTCGTAGCGGCTGTCCTTTCAGGCAATAGAAACTTTGAGGCCCGCATTCATCCACAGGTCAGAATGAACTTCCTTGCCTCTCCTCCTCTTGTGGTGGCTTATGCCCTTGCAGGAAGAGTAGATATTGACCTGGAGAAAGAACCGATTGGCTACGACCCCGATGGCCAGCCAGTATATTTGCGAGATATCTGGTTTTCCCAAGAAGAGGTTGATCAGCTTTTGAAATCCGTGATTGATGAGGAGGACTACAAACTGAATTACGCTCATATTTTTGAAGGAGAGGCTGCATGGCAATCCCTTAAGGCCCCCTCTGGACATCTCTACGCTTGGGAGGAGTCATCAACATATATTCGTCGGGCGCCTTTCTTTGATGGGCTGACAGCGACTGTGCCTCCCCTCAAGGACATACTCAATGCGCGAGTATTGCTCGTTTTAGGTGACTCCGTAACAACCGATCACATTTCCCCAGCTGGCTCCATCCCCTCTCAATCCCCTGCAGGTCAATATTTGATTGAAAAAGGGGTAGATGTGAAAGATTTCAACTCTTACGGGGCTCGGCGAGGCAATCATGAAGTGATGATGCGAGGGACTTTTGCAAATGTGCGCTTACGCAACAAACTGGTGGAGCGAGAGGGCGGCTGGACCCTTCATCATCCAACGGGTGAGCTTTTGCCTGTCTATGAGGCAGCCATGCGTTATCAAGCCGAAGGCACGCCACTCTTAGTGATTGCAGGCAAAGAATATGGAAGCGGTTCCTCCCGAGATTGGGCAGCTAAAGGTCCAGCCCTTCTGGGTATCAAGGCTGTGATAGCAGAGAGCTACGAGCGCATTCACCGAAGCAACCTCGTAGGAATGGGCATCCTCCCCCTACAATTCCTCCCAGGGGAAAGTGCTGAAGTTTTAGGTCTTACAGGAAAAGAGATATACACGATCCACGGCATAAAGGAGGGACTCACTCCGCTCAAGCGTCTCTCGGTGAGCACAATAGACCCAACCACAGGCTCAAGCAGGCATTTTGAAGTGATAGCCCTTCTGCGCTCAGAGATAGAGGTGGCTTATTACCGACATGGGGGCGTTCTAAACTATGTTCTTCGGACGCAGTTCCTTGGAGGATCTGCCTGAAATTCTGCATCCACACATCACCTCGGATCAGCTTCACCTTCTGAAAAGGTATGCTCTTGAGCTTCAAAGGGTCAATGTAACTCATAATCTCATCTCTCGGAAAGACATCGCCTTTGTATGGGAACATCATATTATTCCCAGTTTGCTTTTTTTAGGATGGTGGCGATTCCCAGGGGGAGCGGTCGTCCTGGATATTGGCACGGGAGGGGGCTTACCAGGGATTCCATTGGCAATCGTCCACCCCCAAACCTCGTTCCTTCTCATAGATAGCACGCGCAAGAAGGTAGAAGCAGTCCGTTCCATAGTAAAAGAGCTGGGACTTTCTGCCCAAGTGGAGGTTCAGTGGGGAAGGGCTGAGCTTCTCTCAGCTCGGTTTCCCTTCATTGTGGGAAGAGCTGTAGCTCCCCTGCCCCGATTTCTTAGGTGGGCAGAGAAATGCCTCCTCTCAGAGGGCACAGTGTATTACTATACTGGTGAATCTGCCGACCCGCTCCCACCTCAATGGGAAGGGAAGTTTTATTCTTTCAGGAAATTGGTCCCACAGAACGATTACATAAAGGGTAAGGGAATCTTCCGTCTCAGACTCAGGCACTAGCTCTTCGCTCTGCCCAGAGGAAAAATACAACGATTGAGACACTGAATTCCGCAGAGATTATAGCCTATTTACTTAGGGACGCTAATACCTTAGATAAGCGAAAGCTCCTTCTATGTTAAGAGCGTTTGCCTGTTTCTTGTATAAATGCTTGCAAACGGCATGAGCTGTATGGAAGCTTCATAATACTTACAAAATTTCTCTCTCAGAAGCGCTCCGAAATTCTATCGGCTTCCCTACCGAGTCGGCTGATTCTGGTATCTTCACCGAGCACGCCCTCGTCCTAAACTTCCAACTACGCTGCTTCTCGGTAGGAGAGTTACCTCAGCCAGCATCCCATAGAAGGATACTTATGACAGACTACTCTTCCGCCAGACTGGATAGAAGCTCGGAAACGAGGAGTGTCAGTAGTTGGCTTTGCTAAGCTTGATGCAGCAGCGGATGGAATTTCAGATTCACTCATAGCAGAGAGCGTCATAATTATATCAGGAGACGGAATAAGCAAAACTGACCTCTGTTCTAACGCTCATTGACTGTTCCTCGTTGGTCTGTGGGCGGCTGGCAGCCATCCTTCCCAATCTAAATTCAGCTTTTACCCCCTCCTAATTACTCTACCTTATATCTCTCCTTCTCTAAGCCAGCCCTTATTTTTGAATGGCAATGATTAAGACTGCTCCATAAACGGAGCGCTGGTGAATCTCAAATCCACTTTTGCTCAGCTTCTCTTCTATAATGCGACACTTTTTCTCTAATCGGATCATCCATGCCTGAGAGGCTCGGAGTAGTTCATCAGAAAGGTGAGGAAAGAGAAGCGCTTCACACCCCTCACATGCAACTTTAGTCAAGGAGACCGAAGACCATCCCACCTCAGAAAGGATATCCTCTAATCTATACCCCTGCACTAAAAAAGGAGAACGAATAGGAGGTGGGGGCGGATAGAAAAGAATTTGTTCCTTCTGGGGTGCCCATGCTCCAGCTATCCATTGCACCTGCCCTTGACAGCCAGCCAATTCAGTATTTCGGAGTCCTATTGTCTCATGAAAAGGGTCTGGCTCAAGCGCCACCACCTCAGCACCCTGAAGGGCGAAGTAGACCGAAGTATCCCCATTATAAGCCCCAATATCTATCACTCTTTTGAGTTTCAAATCTATCTTGTAGCATTCCTCTGCAAATACCTCGTAGAAACTAGAAACTTCCCAAGAGAATTCCCCGCGAGTGAGAAAGTATCGCTGGGGAAGCAGTTTCCATACCAGAGCTGTCCTGTCAGGGGTCATCCCATGAAACTCAGGATACCCTCTTTTCCACAGGTAGAGAAGCGGAAGAAGGTTACTGGGACTCAGGGGATAGACCTCTTCTTGCATCTGCCCTGGAGGCTTGAGACGAAAGGAAGAGGATTGAGCCCATATCTCCCTCATCGTCAGCCAAAGAGAAGGTATATAATCTTGAAAACGCCGTCTATTTTTCAGAAGGGCCAAGGAGAAAAGAGCTCTGCGCACAAGATTCTCATGCTTGCCCGCCCATCGGCTCAGGAAGAGAAAGTCTTTAGAAAGAGAGTGTAGCATCCTACAGATTTCGCTGTAAGGTAAAGAATATATTTGCTTTAGGTGCGTACCTTCCTGCGGTGGCTAGGGGGTGTGTCATGGGTGCGGCGCTTCTATGAGGGAGAGGCAGTCATTTTGGCCCTTCATCGGGTGAGTAGAACCCCCTCCCTCATGGGCTCAAGCTTCTGTCTTCACCCCGAAAGGCTTCAACACCTCCTCCTCCATCTCATCAAGAAGGGATATACTTTCATCTCCTTAGAAGCTCTTCTTTATGCGCTTCAAGCAGATCATCCTCTTCATAAGGCTATCGTCCTCACTATTGACGATGGATACGCTGACTTTCTCGAGGAGGCCTACCCTATTCTAAAACAGCTAAAAATACCCTTCACAATGTATGTAGTAAGCAGTTTTGCAAAGAAGGAACTTTTTCCGTGGTGGGTAGGATTAGACCACCTCATTCAGGAGCGCCATAAGTTTATCTTAGAAGGATACTCTTACGAAGCTAAGGATTGGAAGAAGAAAAAGCGACTTTTCTCCCACCTTCAGCGGAGATATTTGAGAGAATCTCCTCATAAAGCATGTGGAGCCATAGAATCTGCCTTTCGAAAGGCAGGCCTTCCTTCCGAAAAGTTGTACGAAGTGTGTTTAGATACTTATGCCTTGCACTCCCTATCTCAGGACTCTCTCTGTAGGATCGGGGCTCATACTGTATCTCATCCGTGGCTTCCTTCTTTAGACTGGGAGAAATGGGAGAGAGAACTCTCTCATAGCAAGGCATTCTTAGAGGCGGTTCTTCAGCGGCTTGTAGTTGATTTTGCTTACCCCTATGGAGGGCCTCAGGACATTCCGACGGGCTTAGAGCGCCTGCTTAGCGAAATCGGCTACCGTAGTGCGGTAACGCTGCGCTGGAGTCCAGTGTATCGGGCTCATCGGTCTTCACCTTATAGGCTTCCTCGTCGAGTAGTGAATGCTAGCTTAGCAGCAGAAGACTTTCATCGCCCTCGCTGGCGGCGGATGGCTTAGCTTTTTCTTCCTCTTGATTGAAGACTCGTCTCCAATAAGCCCGCCCTATAGGCGGCAAGCGATAATGAAGGGTTTTCCAGTAGGCTCGGACTCTTTCTGGAGAGAACCCATAACGCTGTGCCGCTTCCTCTACCCACCTCCACCGTTGCGGAAGGTATCTCCTCCATATCCGAACTAAGAGCCCCCGCACCCTCGCACTCATCCACCATATCGCATACACAGTCCCTCGGTTGAGCTGCTTATAGGCAATCTCCCCGACATCCAAAGCGTAGGGATACTTTTCCCTCAGAGAGAGAGCCGTATCACCAATAACAAGGCGCCCTGTAGAAGTATCAAGAGCCTCATTATTTTCTGAAAGGAGGGTCCAGAGAGGAAGGGCTTTTTTCTCCATGAGATGCCTTACAATTCGGGCGGAAGAGAGGGAACGGCGATCTATGACGAGGCGTTTCCAACTTGAGGGAGGCATCTCTCCAATCAAAAGCACACTCTTCACTTGCCCTCGGCTAGCGATTCCCCAGCGAGTAAGACCCGTGTGAAGAGGCTTCACTGCCCCATATGGAAGCAGAGCTGCTTCACATGGAGAAGCCTGACAGACCTCCCAGAGGCACCGAGGGTCCGAAAAAAGTTCATAAGGCAGTCCTCCAGCTTCTAAAGCCCGCTGATAAGGGTAAGTGTTGAGAAAATCAAAAAGGCGTATCTGCATCCACCGCCAAAGCTCTCATGTAGAAATGTCCATCCAGCAGGCGGACACCCCAGCTTAGCTGCCCTCGCCTATGATGAAACCGGTCTTGATCTGCAATAGGATAGCCCATAAGGGAACTTAGCAGAACTCGCAGAAGCTGCCCGTGGGTAATGATGAGAACGCTCCCCGTGGAGTAGAGACTTGCTACTAAGTGCATCCCTTCTTGAACTCGGCGGAGTAAGGCGGATAAACTCTCACCTTCAGGAGGGTGCCACTCCAGCTCCCCAGCTATCCAGCGCTGTCTCTGCTCCTGCAGAAGCGGCTTGACTTCCGCAATCAAACGCCCCTCCCAAAGCCCCCAATCCATCTCATGGAAATGAGGAAGTTGGATAATCATGTCTTTAGAAGGAGCAATAATCTCAGCTGTCTCCAGGGCTCGCTGAGCAGGACTTGTAATGATGGCTTGAAAAGGAACGCCACTGAGAGCCTTCCGCCACGCATAGGCTTGTTTTCTCCCATTTTCTGATAAGGGGACATCCGTCCGCCTACCTAATAAGTAATCTTTTTTCTCAACCTCCCCATGACGAAGAAAAAAGTACTGCTGACACATCAGGTAGAAACCGATGAAAGCTTAATTGGGCGATAAAGGGAATCTCTCTCCTGAGGAGTATAGCCTGCAGAGATAATCAAATGCTCCAGCTCTTGGACGCTCATAGCCGGATGCTCCTCACCTCCAGCCATACTGTAGATCTTAGTGGTATCGTCTATAGTTCCGTCCAAGTCATCTACACCGAAAGACAAGCTCAATTGAGCTGCTACGCGTCCTATCATAGGCCAGTAAGCTTTCAGGTGAGGAATATTATGAAGATACAGGCGGCAAACAGCGTAGTTCTTCAAATCCTCTATTATAGATGTCTCCTTCAAATGCGAAAGAGCGTTATTTTCTCTACGAAATTTGAGGGGAATAAAACAGTTGAATCCGCCGCTCTCCTCTTGAAGCTCCCGCAGCAAACTCATGTGATGAATACGATGCTCATACCTCTCAATATGTCCATACAGCATGGTGGCATTAGAAGGAATCCCCAGCCGATGAGCTGTCCGATGAATCTCAAGCCATTCTTCAGTATTGGCTTTAGTAGCGCAGATTTGCTTCCGAATTTCTGGATGAAAAATTTCGGCTCCACCCCCTGGTAGAGAGTCTAACCCAGCCTCCTTGAGAGCTAAAAGCCCCTCTTCATAACTCATGCGAGAACGAGCACACATAACTTTGAGCTCTACAGCTGTGAAAGCTTTGACATGAATGTGAGGCAGAATTCGCTTGATGCGACGGATAATATCCGCATAGTACTCAATTCCTCGCTTCGGATGAACTCCCCCGACGATATGCACCTCGGTCACGCCACTTCCCACATATCTGTGAGCTATAGCTTCAATCTCTTCAGGAGAATACTCCCATCCTCCCTCTTCTCCGGGCTTTCGGGCAAAAGAGCAGAAAGCACATTCATAAATGCAGATATTGGTGGGTTCAATATGAAAGTTCCGATTGTAATAGACGATCTGACCGTGAAGCCGAGAACGAACAAGACTAGCTAAGGCACCCAAGAAGGCAAGATTAGAGGAGTGGTAGAGGAAGAGAGCATCTTCGTCAGAGAGAGGGAATCCTTCTTCTACCTTCTCCCAGAGGGCTGCTTCTGCGGGGGAGAGTCGGGGTGGTCTAAGCATGGTCAAAGCTATAAACAAAAGCGGAGGTATTGGCGCTTTCTTTTTCTATGAGTAGGGGGTTTTTTACCTTTGAGGCATGATAGAGGTCATCCTCCCAAAGCTTGGAGAGAGTGTAACGGAAGCTCGGATTATTCGCTGGCTCAAGAAGCCGGGAGAACGAGTGGAGGCTGACGAGCCAATCTTAGAAATAGCTACAGACAAGGTAGACTCGGAGGTCCCAGCCCCTGCTTCGGGCATCTTAGCTGCGGTACAGGTAAAAGAAGGCGAGACGGTACCCGTAGGAACAGTTCTTGCACTGATTGAGACAGAGGGCGAAAGGAGAGAAGAAGTCGTAGCGGCGTCTCCCTCCACCTCAGTGCCGCTTCCTTCATCCTCTGTAGGGAATGGACCTCCTCCACCCCCAATGGAGCGAATTCCTGCTCGTCAGGGCGAACGCTTCTACTCTCCCCTCGTACGCACCATCGCCCAGCGTGAAGGTATCACCCTTGCCGAACTGGAACGCATCCCTGGCACAGGAGCTGGCGGACGGGTAACAAAAAATGATCTTTTATCTTACCTTGCTCGTCGCTCAGCTCCTTCTTCCCCTCTCCCAGCTCAAGCCCCCTCCCCCCTTCCCTCTCTCCAAGAAATCCTTTCTTACCTTCAAGAGCACTTCATTCTCATTCCGAAAAAGAAATTCTCTCACGAAAACGCCGAAGTGATAGAAATGGACAGAATGCGAAAAATTATTGCTGAAAATATGGTCTATTCCAAGCATGTTGCCCCCCATGTTACAAGTTTTGTGGAAGCAGATGTCTCCTCTCTCGTACTATGGCGAGAGCGAGTCAAAGAGAGCTTTGAAAAAAAATACGGAGAAAAGCTCACCTTTACCCACATTTTTGTAGAGGTTTTAGCCAGAGTACTACGAGAGTTCCCTCAACTCAATGCTTCCGTAGAAGGTGAGAAAATCCTTCTCAAGCGAGAGATTCATATTGGAGTGGCTGTAGCACTTCCTGACAATAATTTGATAGTTCCAGTGGTTCGGCATGCGGACCGGCTAAATTTGGCAGGGATTGCAGCAGTAGTGAATGATCTTACTCGTCGGGCTCGTTCAGGTCAGCTCAAACCAGATGAAATCACTGGCGGGACCTATACTCTCTCCAATGTGGGAACCTTCGGCAGTGTAATGGGCACGCCTATCCTGCTTCAGCCACAGGTGGGCATTTTAGCAACAGGCGCTATTCGCAAAAAACCAGCCATCATAGAGACTCCGACGGGCGACACTATCGGGATACGGCATATGATGTTTCTCTCTCACTCTTACGATCACCGAGTTATAGATGGGGCATTGGGTGGAGCCTTTGTCAGGCGCGTAGCGGACCTCTTGGAGGGATGGGATCCCCATCGGGATATCTAAGGTTTTACTCCTGAATTCCTCTTGTGTCCCTGGCGAGACAAGAAAAGAAAGGCTAAAACCTCTCCTAAGCACAAAAATATCTACAGAACGCCTGAAAGCGAGGTTCATAGCTAATAAAGCTCAGTCAAGTGGGGCGAAAAGAGAGATAAAGAGAAAATGAGCGCAACTGCAGTACGACACGGGCAGAGTGCAAGCTAGGCGGAAAGCGTCTTGAGAAAAATCATTGAATATCAAAAGGGCGAGGAGGTACGCTGGCGTTCTGATGCCTATGAGCAGGCTATCGAGATGTGAAATCCTTCTCCTTGCCATAAGCAGCATGAAAGAATAGGATGCTGAGTCTCAGTGCTCCCCAAGGGATTCCACAGAGCTTGGCTATTGAATCATAAAGCAAAAGCCAACCTAAGGATGAATGAATGGGAATAGCCTTCATGGGAGGATTTCGGCTTGACTGAACATTTATCCTGAGTACGGGTCCTGCCAGCCTCTATTCAGCAGAAGCTACACCTTAGATGGAGAAGGAATAGAAGTATAAGAGAAGAGGGATTTGGTAAAATCAGTAATGCATCTAATAGTCTTAGGCTCTTTTAGTATACATTTGCCTAGATGCAGTCACATAAGTTACTCCTGCTACTTTTCACAGGTTGGATGGCTGGTCAAAGCTGGTGTGGGACGCTCATGCCACCCCCTCTTCCCCCGTCGTTTTTTCATTCGCCTAGAACAGGTGTAGCGCGAACAGGATGGCCGGATACGAGCTGTCGTCCCCATGCGCAGTATGTGGTGCCTGTAGTTTTTCATGTTATCCATTCAGGCGGAGTTGATAGTATTCCGCTCTCTGCAATAGAGACGCAAATGGAGAGGCTCTTTGAGGACATGCGTCGCATCCCCGAGACACGCGGCTTTACGCCTCACGCTACAGACATGGAGGTGGAATTTGCCCTGGCCACAAAAGACCCAAATGGGCAACCAACGACAGGCGTCGTTTACTGGCGCTATGATCAGCCGCCGCTAAGCTGGCCTGAGCCAAAGCTCTGTGTAGTAACGAACGAATTGAACATGAAAAATGCCACAGCATGGCCAAGAGATAAATATCTAAATATCTGGATCGTACCTCAGATATGTGAGTACTATGGGAGTAGCGATTGTGATGACTGTAATGATGCCATAGGCTATGCCTACTTCCCCTCTACAGATCCTGCCTACCTTCCCTATTTTGGCACAGTCCAAGAGTATTCCACGATAGGTGACGAGGATGGAATCAATCCTCGGCGCAGCCGGGTATTGGTTCATGAACTTGGACATAACCTCAGCCTTGCTCATACCTTTAATGAGGGATGTGACTCTACCTCAGATTGTGAGAATGAGGGGGATTACATTTGCGACACTCCGCCTACCGCTGAGCCTAATTATCAATTTAGGCAGCAGAATACCTGCTCTACTGATGTGCCCGACCGTCCTGACGAGACAAGGAACTACATGGACTACACCCCCTCTTATCTCATGTGTCTATTTACAGAAGGTCAAAAAGCGGCGGCGACTTGGTGGCTCTCACACCCCAACTCCTACTATGCACCTTTGACCCAGTCCAGTAATCTCCAAGCCACGGGTACGGGACCTTATGGGCGAGTCCGTGTGCGGTTTTGGGCAGAAAGCCATCGAGTTCTCGTAGGAACGCCTGTCCGATTCCACGCAGTAACAGAGGGACAGCCCCACCTCTACATTTGGGACTTCAGCGGCGGCATAGCAGATGATCCGTCCTCTCCCTGCCCTACAGTTACCTTTCCAGCTGCAGGAGTGTATAGCGTGCAGCTTATCGCTGAAAATCTTAGCGGACGCCGAGATACGGCCTTCAAAGCAAATTACATCGTGGTTGAGGATGCTATTCTGAGTCTCCCTTATACAGAAGACTGGGAAGGAGGCATACCTCCCCACATCACTATAGAGAACTTAGATGCCGGCTATCCTTTGAGTCGGACATGGGAGACTTACCCAGCAGGAGCTTATGGACTCTCCGACAACTGTATAAACATTAATTATCTAAATCACCCACTCTATGGAGAGCGAGATTACTTGACCACCCCAGCTTTCCAAATGCCAGAAGCAACCACCCATCGGGCTTTTCTCATCTTCTCTGTAAGCTATACTTGCTTAGATTGGAGTGATGCGAATTCGTTCCTCCTTCGGTATGGTGATACGCTTCGGGTTTGGGTTTCACCCGATGGAGGGGGACATTGGGAGCTTCTGTATGAGAAAGGCGGAATAGACCTCAGCACCTTTCCTAATGGATGCAGGTCTTACTATGGCAATCTAAATGGCGCAGACCTACCCCCCCTCCATTGGCGAACCGATACAATTCCCCTTACGAACTATTTAGGATTAGCAGGGGTTCGGTTCCGATTTGAGGCTGTAGCCGGCGGAGGGGGAAGAATATTCATAGATGATATTCGGATAGAGAAAGTGCTACTTGGCGAGCGTATAGAGGACCCTTATGAACTCACACCACTTCTTTTCTCAAATCCACAGACTCATGGCACCTACCAGCATTGGCATTATAGCCTCGTAGATTCCACCCGAAACCGCTCTAATGATCATGCTCTCAATACAGGTCCTGATCTCGTATGGCGACTCATTTTGCCCGAGTGTTTGGATAGCCTTATCCTGCACTTTGCCTACAAAGATGAAGGACAGGATGGTATCATACCGCACAATCATAAGGTATTTATCATCAATACCACAAGCAGCGATACAATAGAACTCCTTGAAAATTCATACGACAGTTATATGCATGCTTGGGCGCAGGCTCGGAACTGGGTGGTGGGCTTTGCGGATCGCGGCCCTGGCACTGCCTACATCTCTGGAAGCGAGCATTCTATGAAGCACCGACAAGGAACTGGACTTGGATCCGAAGCTCCCTTTCTTGACAGCCTGCGACTCGCCTCAGGTGATACCCTTTACATAATTTACACTCATGACAATAGTGTGGCAGAGGGCGTGGATAGCTTTTATCTAGAGATTCATGCTCTTAAGAACCTTGTGCCCACCTCACTTTCTCCATTCGTAGAAGTTACTCCCACCTCTGAGGGAGATGGGTGTATGGGAGACTCTATTCAGGTAAGTTATACTCTTTCTATGCATGGAGGTGTAGGTGTTGAGAGATACTTAATAGAAATGAATGAGCTCTATAACAATGTAGTCGTAGGGCAAACAGCATGGGAAAGTTTTACCCCTACAGGGACATTGAAGCGCAGACCTGTTTCTCGTAGCGGTTCTACTTTGAATCAAGGGTATCTTGCTTATACTCAGCAGTGGAAAGTGCGAGGTCGCCTTATTCATTCACGGTATTCTACATGCTATGACACCTCAGCTACTACCGAGGTAGAGGTTGGATTGGACCTTCCGGTTCGTCCAATTCCTCGGATTCGGCATCAAAATACCAGTTATGGCAATGGAGCGGTCCTTACGCTTTCCCAAGGGCAGAATGTTACTTTTACTGCTATTGAACGTGAGGGAATTGCTCCAGCCATTCTTAGCCATACCTGGTATCTCAATGGGTCACTTGTAGGCACAGCTCCGACCCTAACCATAAATGTGCCGCGTGATACTTCTAACCTTGAACTCACGATCCTCAATACCTCTCGGAGTGCTCCTCAGTGCGATTCAACTATTCGGATAAGGCTTATTCTTCCCTTCTCTACCTCTTTGCCTGAGAGAGGTATAGTGCCCCTCGTGCGCACCGAAAATGGTCGCCCTGGGGTATGGATTACCCTTCCTCTTCCTGGAGTTTATCAGATCAAGATTTACGATCGCATAGGTAGACTGTGCCTTGAGAGCCGCTCACGAGGAGGAGAGGAGACCTTCTATCCTCTTCCAGCGGGACTTTATTTACTTGTGATTGAAGGCGAGCACTCCTTCTATAGACGCCCTTTGCTGATAGCATACTAAGCCAAAGGGTAGAGTTACAGCTTGACTCCCTCAAAGCAAGACCCTGCCTATAGGGACTGCCGCTGCTTCAAGCCGTATGACACTACGAGACCACTGCTAGTCAAGTTCAATTTTCCCAAAATGCTATGAAAAAGCACCAGTCCTACTTGAGGACCGGTGCTGATCAATTGTTCCCTTCTTTATCTCTTATTTAGAACCAGAAGATAAGCTGAAGCTGAAGGCTGCTCAGACGAGCTTTGAGGTCCTTGTATGGCTGAAGGTCGCGATAGGTAACCCCATTCACAGTCTCAGTAAACTTGAAGTCTTTATTGAAGAAGTTGATGAGACCGTGATTGTAAAGGAATGTAACATCTATGATTCCAATGCCTTCCAAATCTATATCCACTCCTGCCCCAGCGCTAGCCTGTGCTAAAAAGGTTGAGAAGTGCTCGGTTACACGGGCTCGGTCTTGATCTATGAAGTTGGCCGAGATGAGACGCTTGTCGGAATTCGTGCTGGAGCCTACGCGCAGATCCGCTTGGCCGCCCAACACACCCTTGATGTGGAGAGGAGTAGGACCGATTGCATTGGTACGAAGCTTGATAAAGAGAGGAACGTTCAGAAGGGTCGCTCTATAGGTTACATTCTGAGCAGAGGTCAAGCCCGTCGCAGAAAGGGTCAGAACACTGTCGCCAGCGGCCTTGATCCCATAGTCAGGACGATACTCCACCTTTCCGCCTCCCGTTCCTACTCCCACCCCTAAAAGGAGGGAGACATTGTCAGAGAAGCCAAAGCTTAACATCAATCCCCCTGCAAAGCCAAAAACCCCTGCCCCCTCAAGATTACGGACGGTCCTGCCAGCAGAATCTAATCCAAAAAAGCCTAGGGCAGGTGAGGCACGAAGCCCAAACTTGACACCTTCTTGAGCATACATTACGCCCCCAAGGGCGACTCCTAAAAAGGTTACTCTTAAGGCTCGCATACTGAAGGCAAAGGTATGAAAGTTCATTTGATTAGAGGCGTACAATAGTTTGCACAGCAAAGCTGCGTTGCTCATTCAATGTTCCTGGCAAAGTGGTATAGATACGATTGAAAGCATTAAAAATATGAAGCGACCATCGTACCTTCCCCACCTCATACGCTATGATAAAGTCCCACACGGTATAAGGTTTAGAGGCATAATCTCTGTAGAATGCTTCCAATCCTCCCAAGCGATTGCTGCTAAGAGTGCCCAGAAGAAAGAAGAGCTTATCCACATTTGTGATTCCACTGCTATATCGGAAGTTCGTGGTGAATGAGACAGGACCGTACCCTACTTCAAGTATGGCGCGGAGAATCTGTTTGTTCCGATACTTAAGCGTATAGGGAATGTCGCGAGCGATATTATAGAGAGAGTCCCCTGGCTGGGGGAAACTCAATGCTGCCTGAAAGACAGCAAGGGCCCCATTATTATTGTTCATCGTATCAAGGGCTCGGCTTCCGTCTGGATTGATAGGGTCTATAATCGTGAGACCCCCTGTGAGGTTAGCAAAAAACTTATTCTTTTCGTATCGCAGGCCCCATAAGGGCTCTAGGCCTTGAACGATAGCTCGGGAGAGATTGATAGCAGAGAAAGGAAGGGCTGTACCCCCTAAGCGGAGAAAGGCTTCCGAGTTTATTTGAAACTCTACCATATCCTTGAACTCCATGCGAAACGCCGAGATATCTATGAACCCTTTGAAGGTTTCTCCAATTTTGAGATACTGGCGAAGCCCTACTTCAGCACTATAGCCTCGTTCTATTTTGACATCGGGATTGGGCAGGACAAGGATGCCTCCAGCACCCGTAGCAGTGAAGCGTTCGGCTACCGAAGGACTTCGCAGACCTTGACCAAGCGAGGCTCGTAGAATTGTACCCGTGAAAGGAGTAAAAGTGATGCCTCCTCGGAAAACTGGCTCTCGAATGGTTACAATCTCTACATATGCGGGATTGGCACCTTTCTTGAAGCCTTCTTGGGCAAGCTGAAAGGTTGTATCTCCTCGAATGTCTTCATATTGATAGCGTACTCCCACACTAATATGAAATTTCCATACATCTAACTCTGCCTGAGCAAAAGCAGCGGCTTGGCGTCCCCGAGCGCGTCCGAAAACCTCTTTTGCATAGACCCTGTTTTCGGTATAGTTCCCTCCTATGACTACTTTACCCCACTGGCGAAGGTTGTGAATATACTGATAGTCGTAGTAGTGTAAGGTGGCTCCACCTGATTGGGGGGTACTAAGATCGTTCACTGTCTGATAATGGCGCCCTCGTAGCCAATGGCGATGTCCCTTAGGGGTCAAGTAGGAGATAAAAGGATCCACCATATACCGCTGAAGGAGCTGATAGGTGAGAAAGCCATCCCCAGGTAGATTGGCTCGGTCGGGGAAACTATCCCAAGCGATATAAGTAGCACTAGAATCTATGTTCGCTTGCAGATTGACCCCGTACTGGAGCCCTTCCAAGAAAGGGGCATTATGCTTGATAGAGACCCAGGTTCTAGCCCTGTTGGAAAACCCCTCTCGTCTGAATCCCGTATCCCGAATGAGATCAAGCAGAGCAGCTACCTCCCAATTTCCGACGCGTTGCGCATGAACAACATGAGCAGCTGTTACAGTGGCAGAACTGCGTCCATCCCAGTCGCCAACAGGCGCACGAGGTGCGTCATAAATCTGATGCTGAAGCCGAACTACAGTCCGAGGCTCAAACTTCACATCCTCCGAAACCACATTAATAATCCCTCCCAAGGCACCTGTCCCATACAGTACAGAAGAAGCCCCTTTGACAATCTCTATTTGTTTGACATTATCCACAGGAATTAGATCAAACTGCGTGCTCAGGCGGTCTGGACTCATCATGGGCAGTCCATCTAAGAGAAGGAGAACCCGAGACCCAGCCCCATAGGTATATCCACTGCTTCCTCGGATACTAGGCTGATCTTTATTAGTGGAGACGCCAGGCGTCTGTTCAAGAGCTTTGATAGGATCAATAGAAGCTAAATTCTCTACCTGACGAGGACGCACAAAATCCATGGATACCGAGACCTGTTCTATCTTCTGCTCATACCGAGCGGCTGAAACCACGACCTCCTCTATGAGGGTACTTTTCGGAGGAAGAGGAAAATCCACAACAACCTCATCCCGGTCGGGAGGAATGCGCAGTACAAGGGTCTTATCTTCGTATCCCTCATACGAGACTTGAATCTTGACGGTAGCTGAACGGTCAACTTGAGCCTGAAATCGCCCCTCTAAGTCGGTCAAAGCTCCTGCCTGTCCGTCAGCTATGATAACCTTAGCCCCAATGAGCGGCTCCCGTGTGGCTTCATCAATAACTCGTCCCCGAATCGTTACCTTCTGAGCAAAGAGTGGGGAAAGCCCCATAGTCAAGAGAAAAGCGAGATACTTCATCTCTGCGAATATAAAGAGTAGTAGTTATTGCCACTGGCGAAGGTAAGCGACCAGGCTAGCAAGCTGCGACTCTGAAAGATAGGGATGAGCAGGCATAACCCCTCGCCCTGCTAAAATGACCGCTCGCCAGTAATTAGTGTCGGGATTTTGTATCGGGTGAAGGGTGGCTGACTTTCGGTAGTGTGCTCGTCCATCAGCCCCATGACATCGCTGACATAAGGTCTGGTAGAGTTTTTCTCCCTCTGCCACCGAGGCTGTCTGAAAGGCTATATGTTCTACTTGCTTCTGAGGAGAGCGAAGCCGTAAGTCTCGCTGGAGAGATACCCCATACACATATGCCAGCAAGAGAAAGGCGGCAATAGAGAATCGTTTGTCTTGACGACGACTGCCTATGAGGGCCAATCCGATCGCTACCAGCGTCAGCACATACTTCACAATGTAGGGCGTATCCCAAGCATTAGGAGCCTTGAGAAGAAGATAAAGTCCCGTCAGAAGAAGCAGAGAATCCAGCACCATATGAACCTTGCGCAGTCGCTGTGCCCACTGCCTAAATACAACTGGCGCTCCCACCAAGACAAGCAAGAGCACAGCCAGCAGGTGATGAGTATGAAGAATACCCGTATCCATGCCTTCAAAGTAAGACTTTCATAGCGATAAAGTCCATATCAAAAAGAGCAGTCCGCCAAGGATAAGATAAGTCAAATACGCTGGAAGTGAGCCCACCTGAGGTTGAACAAGGGCTTTTCCTAAGCGTTCCAAGCTCTGCGCTAATCCTTGGGGAAGAAGGCGTCCTACCCATACACCCCACACATCTTTCGCAAGATCTGCAAGCACATAGTATGGCTGAATGAAAGCCCTTTCGTAAAGGGCATCAACCCGCAGTTGAGCTTCAAGAAGGTGATGAAGCTGACCAAGAGAGGCAGAGAGCCTCTCCTCTGCTTCTATGCCGCCTCGTCCAAAGAGCCACCAAGCCGCGCCTAATCCCCCAATCCCTGCCCCTACTGAAAGAAATATGAGAAAAGTTTCGGCTGAGTGGGTCAAAGAAGGGAGGGAGAGTTCCTTTACGCTCTGGGAAAGCCAGTGCTCTCGCAGCCAAGAAGAGCCAAATAGGGGAGAAAGGCTTACAAACCCTGCTCCAATTGATCCAATTCCTAACAGAAGAAGGGGTAAAGTCATAACAGCAGGACTTTCATGAGGAGCAGCTTCTCCTCGGTACTTTCCCTCAAATACTAGCCAGCTTAGCCTGCCCATATAAAAAGCTGTGAGAAAAGCAGTAATCAGAAGTATCACCCAATACACAAGATAAGCACCTTCGCCTCCAGTGCCCCGCGCATAAAGAGCGTGGAGGATTTCGTCCTTTGAGAAAAATCCCGCAAGAGGAGGAAGACCTGCAATGGCGAGGGTACCCATCCAAAAAGTCCACCCCGTCAAAGGCATATAGGAACGCAATCCTCCCATTTGCCGAATGTCCTGCGTCCCTATAGCATGAATCACACTCCCACTTCCCAGAAAGAGAAGGGCTTTGAAGAAAGCATGAGTGAAAACGTGGAAGATGGCAGCTGTGTATGCACCAGCGCCTGCTGCAGCAAACATGAAACCAAGCTGTGAAACGGTGGAGTAAGCAAGGATCCGCTTGATGTCATATTGTCGAGTGGCGATGAGAGCAGCCAAAAGGGCTGTCAGAGCTCCTATCCCTGTCATGAGTCCCAGTGCCTCGGGTGCGCTATTGTAAAGAAAATCCATTCGGGCTGTCAAATAAACTCCGGCTGTTACCATCGTAGCTGCGTGGATGAGTGCGGAGACAGGAGTGGGGCCCGCCATCGCATCTGGCAGCCAAGTGTAGAGAGGGATTTGAGCCGACTTTCCCGTAGCAGCCAGAAAGAAGAGAAGTCCAACTCCCACTGCTACATCACCAGAATAAATATATCCTTTCAGCTGATCAATATCAAAGGTGCCAGTTTCTGCATAGAGCCATATCATTCCCGCTAAAAGTCCCAGGTCTCCAATTCGATTCATAATGAAAGCTTTCTGAGCGGCTTGGGCATTAGCTGAGTCTTGAAACCAGTAGCCAATCAGAAAGTAAGAGCATGCACCAACACCCTCCCAGCCAAGAAAAAGAAGCGGCAACGAATCTGCTAGCACCAGGACTAGCATCGCAAAGATGAAGAGATTAAGGAAGGCGAAGTAGCGCCATGCTCCTTCCTCCTCTCCCATGTATCCGATAGAGTAAAGATGAATGAGTGCCCCTACTCCTGTAACAATAAGGCACATCCACAAGCTGAGGGTGTCTATTTGGAAGCGTAGAGGGACTTGAACGGCCTCGGTCGCTATCCAACTCCATCCCTCCACATAAAAGGGAGTTTGATACTGAAGGAAAGCGATACCGAAAAGGATGAAAGATGAACCGACTAGTGCGGTAGCAATACTGCCTATAAGGAAGCGCTGAGCCCGGAGAGAAGGAGCCCACAAGGCCCCTATTCCTAAGATTGCCGCACCTACAGCTGGCAGGGTCAGTGCTAAAGGCAGAAGCTGATTCACCATCGGAGAGCGCTCAGATTTGTATAGCCGAGGTCTTGATGAGCTCGAAAGGTGCGCACTATAAGACCCAAACCAATCACAGCCTCTACAGCGGCAAGGCAAATCCCAAAAAGCACAAATACAGCCCCTGTCGGCTCATTGTGATAACGAGAGAAAGCTAAGAAGTTTAGGTTTGCTGCATTGAGCATCAGCTCCACGCAAAGGAAGGCTAAAAGAAGATTCCTTCTCAAAAGAAGTCCTAAAAGTCCCAAACTGAAGAGAGCAGCGGCTAAAGTCAGAGAAAAATATAAAATCTCTGGTCTCATGGCTCTGATCGTTTTTGGACGAGCACGGATGCCCCTATTAGCCCCACAATTAGAGTGATAGAGAGCAGCTCAAAAGGAAAAGCGTAGGCGGTAAAAAGCACTTTACCGATAGAAGGGAGGGTGCCGAAGAGGTACTGATCAGGAGAAGCACCTCGAGCTTCAGCTGGGTCCGGGAGGTCCAGAATCGCTGTCAGGGCCTGAGTCAGCACAAGCATCCAGGCAGCAGCCAGCGCTATCGCTCCATACAGATTGAGACCCCGAGGTAAGGGTGGAATATCTGCTGGCATGAGATTCACAAGCATTACCACGAAGAGAAAAGTAACAAGGACAGCTCCTGCATAGACAATAATCTGAATAGCCCCGATGTATTCTGCTCCTAAGATAAAATAGATCCCTGCTAAGCCTAACATGGCTTTGACTAAAGAAAGGACAGCATAAATAGGGTCTCGTAACATGACAGCTAAGCTTCCCCCAACTAAAGCTACAAGTGCAAAAATCCCGAGGGCAACAAGAGTGAGCACGAGACAAACATACCTCAAAAAACCCGTACTTTTGTTTTGTCCCCATAGCTCAGCGGTAGAGCAGCGGATTCTTAATCCGCGGGTCGCAGGTTCGAATCCTGCTGGGGACACCATATTCTTGTTTTATCTTGTTATGTGGGCTACTGTAGGACTGACCCTCTTATGGGCTCAGTCGCTGGTATGGGACCCTCTTCTTCCCGAGCTACCGCCCCATGAGCTTCTCTGGTTAGAGGGGCACTTCTCTCTCAAGGAGGTCAGTGCCCCCTCCTTTCGGGATAGCATAGGTGACTTTAGAGTATTGGTAGCTCGTCTCTCATGGGAATCAGGACAAGAATGGTATCCTTCTGATTGGGCTTTTCTATCTGAGCCTCTCTACGAGCGGGCTCGTCCTGTGCAGCAGCTTTATCTTTATCGGTGGCAGCTCCACCGCTCAGGACAGCGTCTGCGGATTCGGAGCGCCCCCCCTCTTTATAGGTTAGAGCGCTTGCCTCTCCTTTCTCAGCGCCAAAGTGAAGCTCGGTTTGCTACCCAGTCTGTTCTTGCAAGCGGCAGTTGGTATAAAGTCGCCACGGGTGAAGCAGGCATCTATCGCCTCACCTTTCAGACCCTTCAAGCACTGGGTATAGACCCTGCTACAATAGACCCCCGTCACCTCCGACTATATGGACAAAAGGGAGGACCTCTCCCCCAGTCTAATAGGGAACCAGCCCCCGACGATCTGGTAGAAATTCCTCTGTATTTTCCTGGTGAAGAGGATGGACGCTGGGACCCGGGCGATAAAGCTTATTTCTGGGCGGAAAGCCCTCATGCATGGTATCCTCTTCCCCAGAATCCGCTTCGTCCTTACTTTCATCTTCGCAATCCTTATACTGATAGCTGTGCCTATTTTATCACCTTTGACCGAGGGCGAGGGGCTCGCATCTCCGAGGCCTCCCCTCCAAGCGGTTCTCCCAATCCCCGTTCCCAAGTCCTGACTCTCTTCTTTCATGAAAGGGAACTGACTTCACTTACGAAGTCGGGACGAGTGTGGCTCGGAGAGAATCTGAATACGCTCTCACCAACTCTATCCGTGCCGCTGCCTTTGCCCCCCAGTGATAGTGTGCGGTTACGGGTTCAGGTAGCTGCCAGCAGTCTCCTTCCGACACAGATGAGCATAAATCTGGGCTCAATAGGGCTTGGCACTATTTCTATTCCTCCTATCCCTGGTCCATCAGATAGCTATCAAGCTCAGTGGGGAGAACTTACAATGCTTCTGACGAACACTTCTCCTTCTCCCGTTCTTGGGGTTAGTTTTAGAGGGAGTGGACAAGGCTATTTAGACTTTATAGAGGCGATAGCGTGGCACCGATTGCGATATACAGGTGGGCAAATCATCTTCTATGTGCCGCCAGGCGGGCTGTGGCAAGTCCAAGGGGAAGGGGATTTGCCCCCTTTTCTATGGGATGTAAGTGATGGGACAGCTCCTCGCACTCTCGCTCTTCAAGCCGAAGGAGGAGGATTCCGCTTCACGCTCATGGGCGATACCCTTCGTCGGCTATGTGCTTTTGAGCTGGAGGCAGCTTATGAGGTGCGTCCTATGGGTAGGGTTCCAAATCAGAATCTTCATGGCCTCCAGGGTCTGCGATTTATTGTCGCCACAACCCCCGCTCTGGGGACAATTGCATCCCGCTTCTGTGAGCTTCATCCTGAAGTCCCCTGCGGCGTCGTAACCACTGAAGCGCTCTACAATGAGTTTTCAGGCGGGCGTCCAGACATCTGTGCCCTCCGAAATTTTCTTCGGATGCTCTTCATAAGGGCTTCCACTCCCGAAGAGCGCCCTCAATACGTCCTTATTGTAGGGGCTGCCAGCTACAACTTCCGAGATCGGTCACCCCTACTTTTCCCCACCTATCAGAGTCGGGAGAGCTTCTACCCCCCTACGACTTATGGAAGTGATGACTTTTTTGGGTTTTTAGACGAAGCCGAGGGATTTTGGGGAGAAGGGGGACAGGCGGTATGGTATGATCCAAGAGACCAGCGCACTGAGACCCATCTTTTAGACCTTGCGATTTCACGAATCCCCGTAATGGAGCTGAAAGATGTAGAGCACTATTTGGCAAAGCTGGCGGATTACCTTCATAATGCCACGGCAAGAGGCGACTGGCTTCAGAAGTTTATTCTTTTCTCTGACTATAAAGATGGAGGCGAGCATACTCGTCAAGCAGAAGAAGTAGGGCGAGTAGTGGCAGAAGGACTTCCTTACTTAGATCAAGTCAAGCTCCACATAGATCGGTACCCGCCGCAGCCGAGAGCCTCTGGGCTGGTTTTTCCGCAAGCGCAGGAAGCCCTTATGGCTGCTTTGAATAGCGGTGCTTTCATCGCACACTATGTCGGACATGGAAATGAATATACGCTTCAAGGATTTGAATTCTTTCCTATCACGTCCGTGCGCCAGCTCCAGAATACTTATCGTTACCTTTTCTTTGTAACAGCGACCTGTGATTGGGGGAAGTGGGATGATCCATCTATCCGAAGTGGAGGGGTAGAAGCCCTTTTTCTCCCCATGAGAGGAGCGATCGGCCTTCTTACTTCTACTCGGAAGGTGTTTTCTAGTCTCAATTTTGCCTTGAGCCTCAATTTTTATGCAGACCTTATTGAACGCTACCAGCAGTCGGAGTTGATCTCTTTGGGAGATCTTATGAGAGGTACGAAGAATCGGAGTTGGGGCGGGGCACTGGCTATCAATACGCGGTCTTTTGCTTTTTTGGGAGATCCTCTACTACCTCTTAGGATTCCTTCATACCGAGTCATAATCACTCGCATTGGCGATAAAGCTCCTGATGACAATCAGCCGGATACCCTGCGAGCGCTACGAGCGATTTGGGTAGAAGGGGAAATCCGACGCAGGGATGGAACGCTTTTGACCGATTTTGATGGAGAAGCCACCATTCGGCTTTGGGATAAAGCAGTTCAAAGGCAGACGCTTGTGAGTCAAACCCTCTTCCTGAGTCAGGATATTCTCCTTTTCAGTGGAAAAGCCACGGTTCGGCAAGGACGATTCGCCCTTCGCTTTTACCTCCCCGTAGATATTCTCCCTCAGGCTGGACGCGGACGACTCTCTGTGTGGGTGCAAGGCAGAGATGGAAGTTCAGCTGCGGGGGCAGAACATCGGTTCGTCATATGCTGTGTAGATACCTTCCCTCCCTCCCTGCCACCTCCCCTCGTAAAGCTCTACATCAATGACACAAACTGGGTAGAGGGCGGACAGACCCATCCCAATCCTCTTCTAATCGGCCTCATCTTTGATAGCTTAGGCATTAATCTCTCTGCTTTAGCTATTGGCCGTGAGCTGCGCGCTACTCTCAATGAACGAGATATTTTTCTGAGTGAATACTACCGCGCTCAGCCGGACCACCCTAATCAGGGAAAAGTTGAATATCGGTTTTCTAATTTACCATCAGGTTTATATCGCCTCCAACTTCGGGCTTACAATCTCGCTGGTCAAGAGGGACGAGCAGAGACTCGCTTTCATGTGGTTGAAACAGGCAAGCTCAAGCTAAGTCGTCTATTTAATTATCCAAATCCATTCACCACTTTCACTCGCTTCTACTTTGAGCATAATCAGCCTGGGCAGCCCTTGGAAGCGAGGCTTTTCATCTATACCCTTTCAGGACGGCTTGTTCAGACTTTCAGTATGCCGATCCCTCCTGGAAATATGCTTGTTCAGGACCTTGTGTGGGATGGACTGGATGCGTATGGGGACCGAGTAGGACGGGGCGTCTATCTTTACCGTTTGGAGGTTCGCAATCTCATCACAGGAGAGAGTGCCCATGCTGTAGAAAAACTGGTCATCCTTCGCTAAGCCCGGCGCATCCATGCGATCCCTATAACAAGTCCTGTAGGCCAGAGAAATCTATCAACTTGATGAATTGTCTGTAGGTAAATAAACCAGTCGCTCCGGATACCCTCCCTAAAGCGCAGCTCACCCTGTAACGCAAGATTTAGAATCCAAGCAGGGATCACTTTCTCCACATCAGAGAGGCTTACGCGATTCCATTCTTGTATGGGCTGTCCATCGGGGGTAGAATATTCCAGCATCAGGGTTTGTCCTAAGAGCCGTAAGACTTGGGGACCCGCAGCTACAGCGAGAGCCTCTTTTTCATCGAAACTGAGGCGCCATAGCGCCTGAAGAAAGAGAAAATGGGTATAGGTGCGAGATTGAGCAATCCCTGTAAGAGGGCGCCCACTGAGAGGAGAGATATAAACTGCACTATCCAAGAGAAGGCGGGCATGGCTCATCAAATAGCCGAAACCAGGCATAAAGGCATGATTGACACGGGCTTTGCCTCCAGTAAAGAGAGCAATCCTTCCGATAGCCCCGATTTCTACTGCAGGGCGAGCGAAAAATTGGGCGTAGTCGGTGCGGTACTGATATAGACTTACCCCTCCACGCACTCCAAATGCGCTGGTCTGACCCCATGCCAACCCTACAGCTCCAAAAATGAGGGCTTTCCAGCCCTTTCTTCTCTTGAGTAGGAGGCAAAGCATTTTCAAAGATACTCCAAGGGATTAGGCAATCCATCCTCCGACTACTACATCGTCTCCTTCGTAAGCGACAGCCGCTTGGCCGGGAGTAATCGCTTTGACTCCCACCTGAAATACGACTCGGAGCTGCCCTCCTGAAGCCGAATACAACCATCCTTCATGTCCTGGATCCATATGGCGAATCTTGACAATTACTGGATACCCCTCTGCAGGTAGAGAAGGATATTTATGCCAGACAGGGTCCCGTATATATAGCTCGCGACGATAGAGATACTCTTCGGGTCCAATAACGATTGTATTCGTGTCGGGCTGAATCTCCACCACGTAGTGGGGAGTGCCTAAGGGAGGCAATCCTCGCCGTTGCCCAATGGTATAGAAGGGATACCCGTCATGAGTGCCAACAATATATCCTTCTACATGCCGGATCACCCCCCCTCGCAGCGCTTCCATTCGCTCAGGCCTGCGCTGAGATAGAAACTGACGATAATCACCTTCCGGAATAAAGCATATCTCATACGAATCTTTTTTGTAGGCTACTCGACTCAGCCCCCACTGAGCTGCCAGGTGTCTCACTTCTGATTTATACCTTTCTCCAAGGGGAAAGTGGGTCTGAGCTAAAACAGTCTGCGAGAGTCCCCATAAGACGTAGGACTGGTCCTTTGTTAAGTCTCGTGCTCGTCGGATGAAATAGCGCCCATTTTCATATCCAATGCGAGCGTAGTGTCCGGTCGCTATCCCATCGCACCGAAGGGCAGAAGCACGCCGCAGCAGAGCCTCCCATTTGATATGAGTGTTACAAAGAATGCAAGGGTTTGGAGTGCGCCCTGCTAAATATTCATTCACAAAGTGCTCTATCACAGCTTCGCCGAATTCTCCCCGCAAATCCAGTACGTAGTGAGGAAACCCAAAACCAACCCCCACGCTCCGAGCATCATTAATGTCATCCAGATTACAGCAGCCTGTGTTTTTTCGTTGGCTCATTTCAGCCCGCTCATAGCTCCATGTTTTCATCGTCAGACCTATCACTTCATGCCCCGCCTGTTTGAGTAGCACAGCAGCCACACTGCTATCTACTCCTCCACTCATGGCGACAAGTATGCGCATCTCATGGCGGAGAACAATTTTGAACGGAGAGAAGATGGAATGATATTCCTCCCACCCTCCTTCTCATTTGGAAAACTCTGCGTAAGTACAACTTCTCTCCTGAGGATTGCCCTAATACAGATAGCTTCATACCTTTGCATTGAATATGCAACGCGCCTTCGTATTCTTTCTCGCCATAGCTCCTGGGCTATGGGGCGGCTTGCTTGCTCAGCTCAACGGAAGTGCAGACTATTTCGTAAATGGAACTTCTAACCCCTCTGCTCGACAGTTTGCCACCTTAGATGAAGCATTTACTGCTTTAGAGAATCAAGGTGTAGATGGCTCCCAAGGACCTATCAATATCCGAGTGGTGGACGGCTATAATCCAGCTAGCGAGCCTTCCACCATCCATCTGGAAGGATACGAATGTATCGGGGGTTCATGCCCTCCAGTGAATGTATATGTAGAAGTTTCTTCCCTTGCTACGATTTCAAAAGCGCCGGTTTTAGCCGCACGCTATGTACTCCGCTTGGGCGGAAGCACAAATCCATCTCGGAATCTTATCAATTTTCGTCTATATGGACGGGGAAAGCTCCGTCTCGTAGAGACTACCCCCTTGCCAAATGCGACAGCTGTCTTAGGTATCACGCCAGGCCCCTCCCAGATCATTCAAAGCGTAGTTATAGACAGCCTACTCATAGATGGTAATCTACGCACAGAAACTTTTGCTGGCATTTATGTGGGGGATCATGCTACCCTTCCCTCCCCTGTATCCCCTACAGCCGAAGTGCGCAACCTTGTCATTTCCAACTGCCAGATTGTGGCTGCTCGTCATGGAATCTACCTTCAGGGACGACGAGTGATTAGTCCTCAGGTAATAGGGTGCACCGTAGGGATACCAGAGCCGGTTCCAAATACGTCAAATACTGACCGTTCATTTGGAGGCTTCAGCGGAGCCTCCTCTGCAGGAGGAATTTACTTCGCTGGTACCTCAGGAGGCCTCATCGCACAGAATATCATCAGAAATTCCCTTCAAAACACAACTCCCTCAGATCCTGGCTTTGCAGGCATCATCGCCGATACGGTTAGTAACCTTATCATAGAGCGAAATCGTATCTATAATATTCGCTATACAGGTACTGGTGGCTACGGATGTACAGGCATCCGCGTCAATGCCCTCGGAGCTTCTCCTGCAAATGTTACCATAAGAAATAACTTCATCAGCCGAATAGGTGGGGATGGGGATAATACCACCTCTACTTTTCTCCACTGGATGGTTACAGGGATTGCTATACATGCTACCGCTTCAAATGGGAATGTAGGCGTTCAAATTATTCATAACACGATTCACCTTTTCAATGATAGCGATCCGAGTTATGGTCCAAGTGATGCGGGAACCAGTGAGCCTCTCGGCTTTACAAATAGCGTGGTTACAGGCATTGTAACCTCCAGTAATGTTACGGGTGGCGTTAACCTCTTTGGGAATATTATCCAGAACACTCACCGTCGTCGTGCGACAAATGCAAGGGCTTTCGGGGTTATAATTATCGCTCCGCTTGCTTCATGGAGCGGCTTTTTTGAGCTTAACTACAATGCTTACCTGATTGAATCTACTTCAGCTGGGGGCGACTTCATAGGTCGGGTAGGGACGACCACCTATGCCACTTTAGCTGACTGGCAGGGCATTTTAGGCTTTTCACCTGATCTAAATAGCATCTCTCTCTTTGCTGAGGTGCCTTTTTTGAGCAACTATGACCTTCATATAAATCCCACCTCAGCCACTCAAGTCATCAATGCAGGCGATGCTGCCTACAATGGGGTGCTAAATGATTTTGATGGGCAGTCTCGTCCGCTTCCGAATCCTGGTCCTGGAGCGAATGGCGATTTGGGGACTAGGCCAGATATTGGTGCAGATGAAGTGGATGGGACAGCAGTTCAATGCTTTGCGGCGGTTCAAGCGCCAGAGATTCAGATACTTACTCCTCCAAACGCTGGCACGGCCTACATTTGGGGCTCAGTCATTCAAGTCGGCTTAGCCCCGGCTTCCCCCACGCCTGTGGGGCTTCTGCGATGGATATATTCGCTGGATGGAGGTACTACTTGGATCGTTGGAAGGCGTATCCGAGCTTTTCCTGCCACATTTTCTCTCCCCCCCTTCACTCCACCTACCTATACCGCCACCCTCCTACTGGGAGTTCGGGCAGAAAATATTCCAAACTGCCTTCCCCTTCTTTCAGATGATTCTGACAATCCCGTGCCAATCAGTTTGACTGACCGTCCTGGCAATCGCCTTGCTACTGCGATTCCTATTACCCTCACCTACAATGCTGCTACTCAGCGGTGGCAGGCAACTATCGCTGATAGTCTCAATGGGCCTGCTATGAGCAATGAATACGGTGTCTCGGGAGCTACAGGTTTTACTCATCCGCCCCGTGGGAGCGGTTCTGTTGAGCTTTTTTATCGCCTTCGCCTTCCTGCGTGTTTAGATTCTCTCATCCTAAATACTTGTAATGAGGTGCCAGGATTTTTCACAGGGTTTGATACTTATGTTGGGGTAATTAACTTGACGCTCCCTGATACGACAGCCGATGACGATCAAGGCTCGACTACTTGCACTAGCACTCAGCTTCCAAGCTACGCTTTCCGAGGATTTACCTCTCAAATCCAACTCATTGGCAGAGCCTCATCGGCACAGATGCGCCCTTTCACAGAGTCGGGCTCTTCCCCTACTCGGGACACGATGCGACTAGCCCGTGGTGATGAACTAATTGTGATTGTGGAGGCATATTCCTCTTTTACCTCCCCCGGTCGCTTCTTACTTACCATAGAGGGCTACGGCAATCCTGTCCGAGCGAAACCGAACCTTGGACCTGATGTGGAGGTATGTGAGGATGGAGCTAACTCTCTATCCTTGAATGCTACGACGACTGGGGCTACTACTTATGAATGGGTAGTCAATGGCTCGGTTGTTTCTGGTGCCACCGGACCCACTTATGCTCTTCCTCTCACGCCCGGGACTTGGACTGTAATCGCTCGGGCTATTTTTACAAATGCTCGCGGCACCCTCAATGGTTCCATGTGTCTAGCAGATACCACTGCTGACACGATAGTGGTGAATGTAGCAGCTCAGCCCCCTACTCCCCCTACTCCTAACTTGGGTCCGGATCAGGTGGTTTGCATTGCTACAGGAAGCCTGAATTTCTCCGTGGCTGCCGGTGCTGATCAATATGAATGGCTAGTAGATAACAATCTGGAAGCGAGTGGCCCCAGCAACACTTTCACCTTCAATTTTCCGGGTGTAGGGACTTACCTCCTCAAGGTTCGAGCTATCAACCTACCTCCTGCTAACTCTCCATGCAGCCCAGTGGTCCGAGAAGATGAGGTTCAAATTACAGTTACCGACCTCGCTTCTCCTCCTCCTCCTATGTTTCTGGGGGGGAATAGGACTGTATGCGTTACTACTGGGAGTATTTCCTTCACAGCTCCGGGAGGAGCCCAGTCTTATCAATGGTTTGTAGACGGCCAGATTCAAGCGGGGTTCAACACTAATACTTTCACTTTTAACTTTACCACTCCAGGCTCCTACACGGTTCGGGTCCGAGCAGTGAATAGTCCACCTCCTGGCTCTGTCTGCGGACAAGCTGTGTCAGAAGATCAAATAACCGTCACTGTTACGCCTGCCGCTTCGCCGACCCCGATGGATCTCGGTCCTGACCAAGTGTTATGCCTATCTGATGGGAGCGTATCTCTCTCAGTGCAAGCGGGTGCGGAAGTTTATGAGTGGTTCTTGAATGGTGCCCTGCAAGCGGGAGCAACGACTAATACCTTTACTCTCAACTTTTCAAGCCCAGGGACTTACCTTGTGAAGGTTCGGTCTACTAATAATCCTCCAGCGGGTTCAGTCTGCACGGATCAGGCGATTTCAGAGGACGAAGTGAGGATTGATGTAACAGATGCCTCTGCACCTCCTCCTACTATGAACCTCGGACCTGATCAGAATGTGTGTGTGCTGGATGGGAGTCTCTTGCTTAGGGTTGCCTCAGGAGCTCAGACTTATGAATGGTTTGTCAATGGGCAGCTTCAGCCCTCTGCAACGACGAATACCTATTTACTCACCTTTTCTACTTCTGGTCAGTACATAGTGAGTGTGCGAGCGACGAATGCCCCTCCGCCAGGCTCCGTCTGTCCATCCCTTTCCTCGGAAGATGAGGTTGTGATTACAGCTTCCGACCCTCCTTCAGCTCCGCCGACGATGAATTTAGGAGGGAACCGTACTGTTTGTACTTCTCAGGGAAGTATCACCTTTACAGTAGCAGGAGGAGCACAAACATATGAATGGTATGTAGATGGGCTTCTTCAGTCTGGTGCCGGAACAAATACTTTTACTCTACCAGTGACTATCCCAGGGACTTATACAGTCCGAGTACGAGCAGTCAATAATCCTCCTCCTGGGTCTGCTTGTGGGGATCCCCTCATTTCGGAAGATCAGATTCAGGTATATGTAACGGAAGGGGCACCGCTTCCACCTCCTGTGTCGCTCGGACCCGATCGGACTCTTTGCCTGAGTGAAGGAAGCACGACTTTCTCTGTAGCATCAGGGGCACAAGCCTACCGCTGGTTCGTTGACGGACAACTTCAAGCTGGAGCTAACACCTCTACTTTCACTTTCAGTTTTGCACTGGTTGGCACCTATACTATTAAGGTTCAAGCCCTCAACATGCCGCCTGCTGGCTCTCTCTGTGATCCTGCCATTGCAGAGGATGAGGTAGTCGTAGTAGTAGAAGGCGGAGCTACGCCTCCACCTCCCATGAATTTAGGTTCGGATCGCTCAGTCTGCCTAGATGCTGGAAGTCTCGCCCTTTCCGTTCTCAGCGGAGCTGATTCTTACCAGTGGTTTGTCAATGGGCAACTGCAACCTGGGGCTCAAACAAACATCTTCACTTTCCCCTTGACAGCCCCTGGTTCTTACACTATAAAAGTTCAAGCGATTAATACGCCTCCTAGCGGTTCGGCATGTACGGCTCCAGCTATATCCGAGGATGAGGTAATAATTACCGTCCTACCCTCTGCCCCCACACCTCCCCTCATGAACCTTGGGCCAGACCAAGAGGTGTGTGTGCTTCAAGGGTCTGTTTCCTTCAGCGTGAGTGGGGGAGCTGATACCTATGAATGGATCGTCAACGGACGCCCCATATCAAACGCTACTGGGAATACCTTTACGCTCAACTTTGCTTTAGCAGGCACTTATACGGTTACAGTGCGAGCTATCAACTTCTCTCCGAGCGGTTCTGGGTGTCCAAATAGGGTATCTGAGGATGAGGTGCAGATCAGTGTTCGTCCCGCTCCTGAGGCTGCGATACGCGTGGGGACTATGGCATACTCTAATGGATCTACCTACTATGCTTATGCCCCTACTTTGCCAATCAGCGTAACGTTTGAAGCAACAAGTGCCCTTTCAGGAAATACTTATGCTTGGGAACTCTATGAGACAGGAGGTTCTACACCCATAGCTATAGGAACGGCCAGCTCATTTAGCCATACCTTCACGCAGTACGGCATATATACTCTGCGTCTCGTCAGCACAAATGGGCCCTGCACGGAAGAAGATACTCTCTTTGTGAATGTGAATCCCACGACAGTGCTTCGTTCAGAGGAAGGAGATTTTGTAGCCTTCCCTAATCCGAATTCTGGGACATTTACGGTGAAAGCGCCTACTGTTGGCAGTTACCATCTTCGCCTTCTGGACATAATGGGCAAAGAGGTCTACACTGATAAGCTGGTAGGAGACATAAAGGAGATGCAACTGCGGCTGCCAGCGGGGACTTATCAGCTTCTCATTTCAGGAGAGGGACGGGTCGGTCTCTTGCGACTGGTTATCGTAGAGTGAGGTAGTAAGATAAGCGATTTTTGGGCGGCAGCCACCTGCGGTGGCTGCCGCCCAGACAAATTTTCCTCTCTGCTTCCTATCAGACCCGTAATCTACTCCCTGTCCCGAAGTTTCCAAAAGAAGATTATCATCCCTCCTATCCCTGCCAAAAGGAGGTAAGGAATCCCTCCTGCTTTTATCCACTCAATCAGCCCAAAGGTGATAGCGTATCCTGCAGCTGTACCGAGTAGCCAGAGACCGAGTTGAGCTAAAGAGAAGCGCGGTCGGACTTGCTGGCAAAAAGCAGCCCATCGCTCAGGGGGAGTACCACGGCCCACTAAGGTTATAATTAGGACCAGTGCTACCGTCAGACTGACCGTGGCGATGTAACTTTCAGGAAAGGAGTAGCCCATTATCCATCGGAAAAGGACATACCCTCCCATTGGAGCTAAGAGAGCGGTAATCTCCCCAGCAACGGTGAGTCGGGACCAGAACCAGCGCAGAATCAGAACAAACCCTGTGCCTGCTCCTGACTCCAATAGAAAGTTCCAAGCACCAGCTATGCTCTGCATAAAAGGTACAATCCCCATACTCAAGAGAGCTAAAGCGATAGTAGCCCATAATCCTGCTCGGAGAGCTTTTTCGCCTGACCATCCGAGGTCTCGGGCTACATACGAAGCGCCCCAGTTGAAATGGGTAGAGAGGGTACTCATATAAGCACCTGTGAGCCCGACAAGTAGGATGACTTGCTCTACTGGGGAGAGGAACCGCTGAGCCATAAGTAGATAGGCAGCCTTAGGGTCGCTGACGGATGGCACTATAAGGAGAGAAGCTAAAGCGACGGCATACCAAGTGACAGGACGCACCGCATAGTGAAGAATCTGGAAGAGAGCAAGGGCTTTCTGGGCGGCAGCAGGTGAAGGGGTAGAGGCCATCCGCTGAAGAATGTATCCGCCACCAGCTGGTTCTGCTCCGGGATACCAGCTTGCCCACCACTGAAACCCTAAAAAAGCCAGCAGAGTCAGCGCTCCTCCACTTGGACAAAGATGCCAAGCCTGCGCTGGCACTTGCGACATATCAACAAGAAGCAAGACTCGGATCATAAGAAGAGTAGTGCTGCCCAGCGCCAGAATAAACTGAATCACATCTGTCCATACTACACTCCACAGTCCCCCTACAAGCGTATAAAGAAGCGTAATAAAAGTGCTCAAGCCTAAAAGAAAATAAGCTTGAGTAGGGGAAAGGCCAACAAAAGCTTCTAACACAGTACGCATGGCGCTTTGAACCCACCCTAAGATGACGAGATTGATAAATCCTCCTAACCAGAGGGCTCGGACCCTTCGAAGGATTTCGGCGGCACGATTCCCATAGCGAAGGGAGAGAATTTCACTATCAGTTAGAGCTCCGCTTCGGCGCCATAGCGGAGCAAAGACCACTACGCTAAGCATACCCCCAATAAGCATATTCCACCAACGCCAGTTTGCTGAGAGTCCGCCCTCCCTGACGTATTCAGTGATAGCTAAGGGTGTATCTACGGCGAAGGTAGTGGCGACCATGCTCAAGGCTGAAAGTCCCCATGGTAGTCGCCGTCCAGCAGCAAAATACCCCTCAATAGTTCCCTGTGCTCTCTGTCGGCCCCACCAGCCCACTACTAAACTCAGAGCAAAATAGGCTCCAAGCGCCCACAGCATTTTACGGGAGCTTTTGACCTATTTGGAGCTCTTCTCCCTTCCAGAGCCGCCCCAAGTTCTCCCGATGAGTGTATATCACTCCTACCCACCACACAGTCCCCGTCAAATATCCCCAAGAGGTATCCTCGCCCACTATTCCATGCCAGAGAAGGAAGCTCCCCACTGCTATGAGGGAGCTAACAGAGACAATCTGAGTCAAAGCTAACACAAGGAGAAAAGTGCCAGTAGCTGCCACTGCGCTAAGAGGCTCTATTATTACCATAGTTCCTAAGAGGGTATTGATGCCCTTTCCCCCCTTGAAGCGGGCAAAAATAGGATAAATATGTCCCAAGACTGCGGCTGTGGCAGCTCCATATAGGGCTGGCTCTGAGAGCCGAAGACTCTTGCCGAGAAGTATGGCAAGCATGCCTTTCCCTATATCTATGACCTGCACGAGAAGGCCAGCCCAGAAGCCCATTACCCGATAGACGTTTGTGCTTCCGATATTCCCGCTGCCCTTTTGACGAATATCTATGCCCTGCCAGCGCGCAAGCCACAGTCCTGGCGTCAGTGAGCCCAAAAGGTAGGCACTAATAAGGCTCAAAGCTACTTCCATGCGTTCCCAATATAGAAGGCCATATACCCCGCCGCCCACAGCGAGCGTCCAGCTCGCTGGTACAAGGTCTGCAGGGGACGAGCAAACCCTTGTATCCGCATCCCTACCGCAAGACCTCGAATGAGACTCGGATCCTTCCCCACATCCATCATAACTCCCGCCTGAACTACGAAGCCAGGAATCATCTGAATGCGGTCAAACCCCAGATAAAAGTCGGCCTCTCCTACAATATCTGTGTAAGAGTGCCGCAAAGGATCGTATGTATCCACCTCAATCACGGCTTGGGTAGATGAGACTGGCACCGCTATCTCTAGATAATATGGCTTGAGAATCCCTACTGAGAGTCCAAGCCCTCCTTGCAGACTCACTTGAAGCGGAGAGGTTATGGTTCGTGGAGCGATAATGTATTGGTAACCTCTCACGAGCTGAAGGAGATAAGCATAATACAACTTGCCAAAGACGTAGTCTTTGCCCCCTTGGTCTCGGTAAGCTGAACGGACTCGTCCTTCGTATTTAGATCGATAAGAGGTCAGATCACCCATCCAGAAAGAGCCCCATTTTGATCCTCTCCATGCAGAGACGTATAAACCTACACCCCATCCATAAGAGTGCAGGAAAGGGCTAAGCGCCAATCCATGCGAGAGTGGTTCAATCGCCTGAGCCCATCCAGCGCTACATAGCAGCCAGAACCTCCACATAAAAAATCAGAGTAGAATTCGGCGGGATTGTTCCCATATCCCGATTACCGTACCCTAACTCGGGAGGGACAATCAGCACTGCTTGGGAACCAACGGGGAGAAGCGCAATGCCTTCATCCCAGCCGCGAATCACCGCCCCCTGTCCCAAGACAAAGTCAAATGGCTGTCCTCGTTCATACGAGCTATCAAACTTTTGTCCATTCGTCAGAAGTCCATGATAATGGACAATTACTCTCTGCCCTGCTTGAGGGAGATTCCCCTCGCCTCGTTTGTGGATGTATATTCGGAGACCAGAAGGAAGGGTTTGAATCTTAGCAGAGTCTATGGGATAGGGGGTAAAGCTCGTAGCCGGTGGCTGAGCCGGCTCTCCTATCCGTAAAGCTTGAGAACTATCGGAGGAGCTCTTGCAGCTCCAGCTTAGCCAAAAAAGCCCGATAATGCTCCAATAAGCTATCCGCATATTCAGTTTTGAGAAGGGTTTCAGTGAAAGCGAGAGCCTCATCCAAGGAGGCATATAGCGTCGCTCCGGCAGCGTTCCGATGACCTCCTCCTACATCAAATCTTTGCGCAACTTCATGACAGGGAAAATCCCCCAAGCTACGCAGGCTCAGCCGAATGCCTTCTGGATACTCTTTCAGCACGACGCTAAGGAGAGTCCCTTCTAGTGCAAGGAGCTGATTGGGCAAAGACTCCACATCCTCCCAAGTAGCTCCATACGTTTCTAATAAGCTGGACGGAATGCTGAGAAGCGACACAGGAAGGCCCTCTATCCGTCGCAGCCGATTCTGAAGAAGATAACTCTGAAAGAGGAGCGAGTGCAGCTTTTTTCGCTGAAAAATATGGTAGTGAATAGCTTCTAAGGGAAAGGGCGGCTCTATAAGCTCAGCAGCAATGCGCAGCGTATGAGGAGTTACACTGCGGAAGCGAAACCCCCCTGTATCCGTAATCATTGCAGTGTAAAGGGCTATTCGAGCTGGCAGAGGAAGCGGGGCACCACAAAAAGGGCGCAGAATCTCTGTGTAAAGAAGCTCAGCCGTGGCTGCAGCTTCTGCTCGCCAGAAATTCCAATAGAGACTCAGCGGCTCGCTATCAGCGTGATGGTCAACCCATAAAAGCCGATCAGGTAGAATGAGTGTCCGAAGATCAGAGGGAAGCCGATCCCATCGCCCGAAATCCACACAGAAGAATATATCCGCCTCCTGAGCGGCAGCTTGAATAAATAAGTAGTCTTCTCCCCATATCTTGATTTCTTTCCAACCTGGCAAAAATTGAAGATACGAAGGCACTGGGTCAGGAAGCACCAGCGTGACTCGTTTGCCCAGGGCTATGAGCGTATGATAAATCCCAAGGAGAGAGCCTACAGCATCTCCATCAGGCTTCGGGTGACTCAAACAAAAGACAGAGCGGGCTTCTTGAAGAGCCGATTCCCAGGAGGGGACCATCAGTAGGCTAACAAAATAACCCTCCTTAGGCGACTGTGATGCGCTCGTCTAAGTACACGGCTTGAACCGCTCGGATAATCGCAATGCCCTCTTCCATTGGACGCTGGAAGGCTTTGCGTCCTAAAATTAGTCCCATGCCTCCCGCCCGCTTATTGATAACAGCCGTGCGAACCGCTTCCGCTAGGTCGGATGAGCCAGAAGAAGCTCCACCAGAATTGATAAGGCCGACCCGCCCCATGTAGCTATTGACTACTTGATACCGACACAGGTCAATCGGATGGTCTGTGGTCAGCTTCTCATATACCTTGCTACTGGTCTTTCCAAATTTGAGTGCTGTATATCCCCCATTATTCTCTGGCAGTTTCTGCTTGACAAGGTCAGCTTGTAAGGTAGCTCCAAGGTGATTGGCTTGCCCTGTCAGGTCTGCTGCTAAGTGGTAGTCCTTGTCAGCATTGAAGGCTTTATTCCGAAGGTAGCACCACAGGATTGTTACCATTCCCAACTCATGGGCATATGCAAACGCTTCTGAGATCTCTTGGATCTGACGAGAAGATTCCTCCGAACCAAAATAGATGGTGGCTCCCACTGCTACAGCACCCATATTCCACGCTTGCTTGATAGTACCAAAAAGAATCTGGTCGTATTTATTTGGATAAGTCAATAGCTCATTGTGATTAATCTTGACAATAAACGGGATTTTATGGGCATATTTCCGAGCAACGCTCCCCAGCACGCCGAAAGTAGAAGCTACCGCATTGCATCCAGCCTCCAAGGCAAGCTTGACAATATACTCTGGATCAAAGTAAAGCGGATTCGGAGCAAATGAGGCTCCTGCTGAGTGTTCTACACCTTGATCCACAGGAAGAATAGACAAATAGCCTGTGCCCCCTAAAGTGCCATGGGAAAGGAGAGCTTGCATATTTCGCAGAACCTGGGGCGAGCGATCGCTCAATGCCCATACACGGTCTACGAAATCAGGCCCAGGAAGGTGAAGTTGGCTTTTAGGCACTGTCTGACAGGTATGAGTGAGGAGACTTTCTGCCTCATCTCCCAATACCGTAAGGATGTCATCGTAATTTTTGACCTCTTTAACTGCAGTCAGCGTGCTCATACCTTTATTGACTTGGAATTGTTTCTCTAAGAGAGAAGGCTTCCCGCAGCCGCTCCACCTGATCCAGCCTCTCCCATGGGAAGGTCTCGGCGACTTGTTGATGATGAATATAGTGCTCTTGGGGTCCCTCAGGGGTCTGCTCAATGTGGAGGGTAACCTGATCATAAGTAAGCTGCTGCGGCTCTCGCCCTAAGTGTCCATAGACGGCTGTCGGACGATAGATAGGAGCCCGCAAGTTGAGGTGTTCTATGATAGCAGCGGGGCGCAGATCAAAAAGCTCCAGCAAGCGCTGCGCAATTTCACTATCAGAAAGAGGCACATGAGCAGTACCATAGGTATTGACATAGAGAGCGAGCGGCTTCGCAATTCCAATCGCATACGCTACTTGAATCAGCACTTCATCAGCGATCCCAGCTGCTACGAGATTCTTTGCAATGTAGCGGGTCATATAAGCCGCACTTCGGTCAACTTTTGTCGGGTCTTTGCCAGAAAAGGCCCCACCGCCATGAGGAGCTCGCCCTCCGTAAGTATCTACAATAATCTTGCGTCCCGTCAGCCCCGTATCGGCGTGAGGACCTCCTAAGACAAATCTACCTGTTGGATTGACATACAGGCGAGTTCGCTCATCCAGCATTTCCGCTGGCAAGACGCGAGGAAGGAGAATGGTGCGTACATCCTCTTCTATCTTTTTGTGCATGGTTCGCCAGTCCTCGGCGAACTCCTCATGCTGAGTGGAGAGTACAATCGTATGAATGCGCAGGGGACGCCCATCATCCAAATACTCAATCGTAACTTGACATTTAGCATCTGGGCGTAAGTAAGGCATAAGATGCTTTTCATTTTTACGAATATGAGCCAGCTCGCGCAAGATTCGGTGAGCATAGGCAATAGGCATCGGCATGTATTCTTCGGTCTCTCTACAAGCGTAGCCAAACATCATCCCTTGATCTCCAGCTCCTAAATCCAAATCAAGCCCTTGCCCGCGATTGACCCCCAACGCAATGTCAGGCGACTGACGATGAATTGTAACAATAACACCGCAGCTTTCAGCATCAAAGCGAAGCTCCGATCGGTTATACCCAATTTCTCGGATAGTTTGCCGAGCAATGCCTTCATAATCCACCCGCGCTGTCGTAGTGATCTCACCTGCTAGCACCACTAGGCCAGTGGTGACGAGAGTTTCACATGCCACTCGTCCAAAAGGATCCTGCGCTAAAATCGCATCCAGGATAGCATCAGAGATCTGGTCCGCCACCTTGTCAGGGTGTCCTTCGGCTACTGATTCTGAAGTGAAGAGATACGACACGAGCGCAAATATGCACAAAAACCAGCACTTTTATAGAATGCGGGTATTGGCTATTGGATCCTCAGCTCGCCTCCAAGCTTTGATGCGAGGTATCGGGCAGCGATGGCAGCCCGACCTCTGGGAATACCCTTCAAAAACCTCCCCTGGTTGGAAATACTATGATATAATCGTAGATTTAGAGGCTGATGAGCGTCCTTCTCCCGCCTTTTCTGCTTATTCCTCTGCTCTATGGGTACTTTCTGCCGTGAAGAAACCTCTTCACCAGCTTCTCCTCTCGCCAGCATGGGCTCTACGATGCGTAGGAGCAAATCTACTTCCGCTCTTTTGCGAGCGCCCTTTAGTAGAGGCTTGCGCCCTCTCTGATGCAGCATGGGAGCGCTTTCAGCAGTGGGAGCCTCAAAGCGTGCGAGTCCCAGATAGAGTAGGGCTTGTCAGCGCTCGTATCTTGTGCCTTATTCTAAATGAAGCCCTCCTCCTGAAAGAAGAAGCTCAACTTTCATTAGAGACTATAGATGTAGCCGTTAAGCTGGGCCTAAACTATCCCTATACCATCTCAGAATGGGGTAGAGCCGTTGGCTGGCGCCATGTGAAAGAGATTCTTCTGGCTCTCCAAGCTGAATATGGGGCAGATGTATATCCTATAGCTTCCTCTCTTGAGAATCTGAGCCTACCCTCTTAGACTCTTAGGTTTTAGCTTATGCTAAGCAAGATAGAGAAAAGGCGTCGGTATTACGCTCACCCTGTTGCCCTTTATGGGGAAAAAGTGCCTTCGCCAGCTGCGTGGAGAGAAACTCTGGGCTTTAGTCCTGATGCCCCTTTCTTCTTGGACTTGGGATGCGGCAAAGGAGAATTTGCAGTCTATTTAGCTCAGCGTTATCCTCATGCGCTTGTTGTTGGTTTGGATCGACGGGCGGATAGATTAGCCACAGGCTGTCGGATAGCTTCCGAGCGAGGAGTTCATAACGTCCGTTTCTGGCATGCAGATGCACTTCTTTTAGAGACCCATCTTGGGCTGGCTGAAGTCTCCACTCTCTGGCTCAACTACCCAGACCCCTATCCGAAGCGGCGTCACGAAAAACATCGCCTTCTTCATCCGCGTTTTCTTCGTCTCTATCAGCGGATTCTGATGCGAGGGGGAAGCCTCTTTCTCCGTACAGATGAGCCGAATCTATACTTTTACAGCTTAGAGCAGCTTAGAGAGGCTGGGTGGGAGATTGTATGGGCCACACCTTGCCTTCTGCCTGGGGAAGTAGAGGAGGAGGCAGCATATTTTGAGACTGAATTTTACCGCAAACGAGGGGGTACTATCCACTATATTCATGCTCGCTGGAGAGGCTACTCAAGAGAATGAAGTGAGGCTTTTTTTGATTTTAGCGGCGGCAGCCACCGAAGGTGGTTGCCGCCGCTAAAAAACCTCCCCATTACGCCTCCCCCTAATAGAGGTGCGGAGAGGGGGGGATTCGAACCCCCGACTCCGATTTTGTCGGAGTACACGATTTCCAGTCGTGCCCGTTCGACCACTCCGGCACCTCTCCAGTGGAGAGTAGCGGACTCGAACCGCTGACCTCCAGAGTGCGATTCTGGCGCTCTACCACCTGAGCTAACTCCCCTCGTGGAGGGTAGCGGACTCGAACCGCTGGCCTCCAGCATGCCATGCTGGCGCTCTACCACCTGAGCTAACCCCCCAGCAGTAGCAAATATACAACGGATTCACCAAACCCTCGGCCCTGGCAGAAGGTATCCTTGCACATAATCCCTCACCCCTTCTTCTAATGAAAAAAATGAATCCCCGTAACCTGCTGCCCGCAGCTTACCCATCTCTGCTTGAGTAAAATACTGATAACCTGAACGAATCGCCTCTGGCATCTCTATGAATTCTACGCATAGCTCCCGTCCCATCGCAGCGAAAAGAGCAGCAGCTAAGTCTAAAAAGCTCCGAGCTGTCCCTGTACCCAGATTATAAATCCCAGAAGGCATTGAACTCCTGAAAAAATGAAAAAGAACCTTAACCACGTCCTTGACATAAATAAAATCCCTCTTTTGCTCCCCATCTCCATAGTCTGGGCGATAAGACCGAAAGAGTTTTATTCTGCCCTCGTCAGTTATCTGATTGTACCCATGCCAGACTACACTCGCCATCCTTCCCTTGTGATACTCATTCGGACCATAAACATTGAAGAACTTGAAGCCAGCCCATCTGGGAGGCGTCTTATCTTGGCTTATCACCCACAAGTCAAATGTGTGTTTAGAGCGGGCGTAGGGATTGAGGGGCTGAAGGTGAGCAAGAATACGCTCATCATCTGAAAATCCATGCCTTCCATCCCCATAAGTCGCTGCGCTGGATGCATAAAAGAAAGGTATCTGTGCTTGAGTAGCGAAATCCCACAAGCGCTGCGAGTAAGAGAGATTCAACTCCATGAAAACCTCTTCAGATTTGAGGGTGGTGTCGGTACGTGCTCCTAAATGAAAAATTGCCTGAATAGAGCTCTTATAAGCCTTGAGCCAATCAAAAAGGTGATGTCGCTCCACAAGATAGCGATAGCGCTTGGTTTGCCAATTTTGTTTCTTACTCAGGTGAGAAAAATCATCCACTAATACTATGTCCGTCATACCTTGCTCATTTAGATAGGCAGCAAGGGCACTACCGATGAAGCCAGCCGCACCTGTGAGAACTATCACACCGCAAAGGTAGAGGGCATGCGTTTCCTTCAGAGTGAGCCTTGCTTGCAGTAGGATCATCTACATAGCGGAGGGAGTTTTACATCTTCTTAGAGTTGGGGCAACCTATACTTTACTTCATGCCTCCACTTTTGACCCGATATGAAGACCGCATGGGTTCATAGGGGAATGTTAGCGCTTATAATAAGCGCCAGCTTTATTGCCTGTAAGCGAGACCGAGATGATGAGGAGCCAGCACCGACTCCACCCGCAGGGGAGCGCATAGATACCTTGCGCGGGGAGCTTACTACGGAGCTCCGATTAGATTCGACTAAGAAGTACCTCTTGGTCGGCACCTTTATCGTTCGCGAAGGGGGCATTCTACGAATCCCAGCAGGAACCGTTATCTTCGGCGACAGGCGGACGAAGGGTACGCTGATTATTGACCGAGGAGGAAAAATCTTCGCCCAGGGAACGCCAGACAAACCTATCATCTTCACCTCTCGCTTCGGACCAGGTGAAAGAGACCGGGGAGACTGGGGAGGAGTAATCATTTTAGGAAAAGCTCGGGTCAATCAAGCAAATGTGAATATAGAAGGAGTAAACCCTCTGATGCCATATGGAGGAACCGACGATGAAGATAACTCGGGGATTTTCCGATATGTACGGATAGAATATAGCGGGGTAGCTCTCTCTCCTAATAATGAAATCAACAGTCTGACCCTCGGAGGCGTCGGTCGGGGCACCCAGATAGATCATGTCCAAGTTTCCTATGGAGGGGATGATGGGTTTGAGTGGTTTGGAGGTACAGTAGATGCGAAGTATCTGGTATCTTTTGCCACTTGGGACGATGATTTAGATGTAGATTTTGGCTGGTCAGGACGAGTTCAGTTTGCGCTTGTGATTCGGGATCCATTTGGAGCAGACCAGTCAGGTTCAAATGCTTTTGAATGTGATAATGATGCAAGCGGCTCTGCTGCCACACCCTTCACCTCAGGTGTCTTTTCCAATGTTACGGTCATAGGTCCGATTTGGGCCCGAGGGTTTCGTCCCAGCGCGACCTATCAGAACGCGATACACTTGCGGCGAAATGCCGCTGTCTCTATATTCAACTCAGTAATTGGAGGTTTCCCCACGGGACTCCGAATCGATGGCGGAATAAATAGCACCCTCGGCCACTATCTGGATGGAAGGGCCTTCTTGCGTTACAATGTATTATACATAGACTCCGCTAATGTTCGAGCTCTCTTCCGTGGCGATTCTTCTGGTACCTCAATAGCGGATAGAGTGCGCGACCTGTGGAACGACTCTCAAAACGGCAATCAACAACAGGGTGCAGACTCTTTGGCTTTCCTATTCGGCTATTCCTCTACGAATCCTCTCCCATTCTTCAGGTATGTGGAGGGACAAGCCAATCCTTCCCTTACTTTGCCCGGGGGATCGCCACTGGCAACAGGAGCCGACTTTAGCCATCCTAAGCTTGATAACTTCTTTGAGCGAGTGAGCTTTAGGGGAGCTCTACGAGTGGACGGCGACTGGACCGATGGCTGGTGTAGCTTCAGACCCCAAGATATCCAATACTGATCCTTTCCAGCTTAGGGAGAGGGGCAGGAGCTTTCTCCTGCTCCTCTTCCTTTTGGAAGGGTGCTACTCCGACTCAGGCTCGCCCCATCTGATACCCCCTGAAAAGCAGCCTGCTTTCCTCTTAGACTCTATTCGGCGTCGGCTTTATCCTCTCGTCGCTGGAGCTCATGCTCCAAGAGATTCTATCAAATCCTATCGTTGGGAACTTTGGCATCCTGTAGGCGAGACTATTTACTTCGGGCTGAGTCGTCCTGCCCGCAGTCTCTACCGAGATCGGCGCGAGGCGGTATTGGGACGGTTTGTCTTGAAGGATACAGGACTTGCTTATTACGAAGAGATAGGCTGGACGTATCGCTTCAGAGGGGACACCATTCGGAGGGTCATAGAGGGCGTTTTTCGGGCATGGCAAAATGGAACCCCCATAGAGAGCCTCCAAGAGGCTTACCTGTCCTTTCCTGACCCCTATAGCTTCTACGACATAAAGCAGCGCTGCTGGAAGCGAGTCATCGGACGAGATACAGTAGAGAGCCTCCAGCAGCTATTAGAACAAAAAATACCCTAAAGAGACACTCTATAAATGTTCTTTTCTCCTTCGGTCTTTAGTCAGCTGCTCTTATTTCGGCACCCTCTACTGCTGCCCCAAATACTTCTCCGAAGTGATAACATATTCTCTCTTTGACGAGAGCTAAAGGGATAGGCTCACGGAGTTCATGGGCCATGGAAGTTACACCTTTATCCCGAATCCCACAGGGGACAATGTAGGAGAAACCCGATAAGTCTGTATTCACATTCAAGGCAAAGCCGTGCATGGTTACCCATCGGCTAAGTTTGACGCCCATAGCGGCAATTTTGCGAGGGGGAGGAGAAAGCCATACGCCTGTGAAGCCTGTCCACCTCTTTCCTTTCAGTCCCCACTCAGCAATCGTTCGGATAAGCACCTCTTCTAAGCTGCGCATGTACCATCCTACATCTGGTTTATATCGCTCTAACCAGAGGATAGGATACCCGACAATTTGCCCTGGTCCATGGTAAGTTACATCGCCTCCTCTTTCCACTGCGTACACTTCAATCCCTTGAGCATGGAGGAGCGTTTGAGGAAGGAGAATATGGTCTGCCCGAGCACCGCGTCCCAGCGTAATCACAGGCGGATGTTCACAGAGAATAAGCCTGTCTTCCCACTTTTCTAAGTGAGAGAGAGCCTGAGCCACGAGCGATCGCTGCCGTTCCCAAGCCTCTTTGTACGAGATTAGACCCCAGTCTTCGTATCGGATGACCTTCGGCGCAGGGTGAGAAAAAGAAGCCATATAACGCCTATAGAGATACAGCTATCCGCTATATTGAATACAGGCCAAAGGGCAATGTATTCACCTCCAATAAAGGGCACCCATTCAGGAAGGATGCCCTGCCAGATATCCACATAAATGAAATCCACCACTTGTCCCTGAAACCATCCTCCCTCATAAGCATTTCGTTCAGGAAAAAGGACACCATAGAAGATACGATCAATCAGGTTCCCAAATGCTCCCCCAATAATCAGTCCGGCAGGAGGAAGAAGTCGGACATCTTCCCGAATAGCCCGAAATAGATAAAGGCTCACTAGCACTGCAATACCAAGAGAGAGAAGGGTCAGAATGATACGAGGGGCGACCTCAGCCGCCTCGCCTTCCATACTCCGAAAAAAGCCAGAGAGAGATAGACCAAAGGCCGCACCAGGATTCTCTACATAGTGAAGCTTCAGCCAATTCCCTATCCACCTTATCTCATGTCCAAGAGGATAAGACAGCTTAACCCATACTTTCGTGAGCTGATCCACTAAGATCACCCCTAAAACAATCAGCCCGAGTTGAAGAGACTGCTTTTTCACTTGGAGCGTTTTTCCTTGACCTCCACGAGGGTCTCTGCCACAGGAACAGCTAAGAGCCGCTCCTTCGGAATAAGCTTGCCTGTGACTTTACAAATGCCGTAGGTACCGTTTTCAATCCGAATAAGCGCTCGCCTAAGTGCATCTATGTATTTGAGGTTATGTTGGAGAAGGCGCTCTATTTGAATCTTATCCGAATACTCGCTGCCCAGGTACTCTCCGGTTCTATATTGATCCTCTGCAGCTGAGACAAGTTCATTCAGACTTTCCTTGAGTCGCTGATATTCCTTTTCCGCTTCTTCTAATTTTTTGAGTATGATCTGCTTAAATTCAGACAGTTCTTCAGCAGAATAGCGAGTTTTTTCAGGCGTGCTCATATATGCTCTCGATATGAATCTCCATTGGAATGCCATCTAAAAACATAGTAGTCGGAATAGAGGGAGGAATGGTAGCCCAGTTCAGGGTAAGGGCAAGGGTTTCTTGCTGGATCAGCTCCTGGTAAGGGCGCAGCGCTTCTACATAGGGGGAAGGAAGAGAAATTCGCAGCTGAATTCGGTCTGTTACCTCTAAGCCGGCCCCCTTGCGGGCAACCTGAATATGATGAATAAGCTCGCGAGCCCATCCTTCTCTTTCTAACTCTGGGGTCAGGCGAGTGTCTAATGCGACGGTAAGTCCGCCTTCGGAGGCATGAAGCCATCCAGAAAGCGCCCGAGCCCGAATCTCAATCGCTTCTAAGGAGTAAGTCTCCCCTTCCCATGTCAAGCTGCCCTTCTCAATAATATCAAGAATCTCTCTCTGGGAGAGCCCTCTCAGATACTCAGCAAAAGCAGGCAGGCGAGCACCCAAGGAAGGACCTAAAAGCCGATAGTTGGGACGAAGCTCATATATAACGGCTTCACTGTGGTCTGCTAAGTAAGTGAGCGTTTTTAGATTAAGCTCTTGGAGAAGAAGGTCTGCCAAGGGCTCTAACCATGGGCGATAGCTGGCGGGAACGAGGGCTTGGGGGAGGGGCTGCCGAACGCGTATGCCGCTCTTTTTTCGGAGACTATGAAGGAGAGAAGCTAAAAGCCGAACCTTCTCCATAGTGGCTTCCAGTTCTGGCGTCCGAAAGTTCTCTTCCGGCTCGGGAAAATCACTCAGATGAACCGACTCCCCTTCACCTAAATGCTGCCACAGAATCTCTGCATAAAAAGGAGCAATGGGTGCCATCAGTTGAGCTATACGAAGGAGCGTCCGCCGTAAAATCGTAAAAGCCGCCCACTTGTCTGCATCTTGCTCTCCCTTCCAAAATCGGCGCCGATTGAGTCGAATATACCAGTTAGAGAGCTTCTCTACCACAAACTCTTCTATAAGACGGGCGGCTTGAGTCGGAAAATAGCTTTCGTAAGCTTGAAGAACCTGCTGGGTCAGCTTCTCCGTCTCGCTAATAATCCACCTATCTATCAAAGAGAGTTGGGTAAAGGGAGGAAGCGGCTGGGGCACATACCCGTCTATGCGAGCGTAGAGTGCAAAAAACTCATACGCATTGTGAAGCGTGCCAAAAAAGGTGCGAACCTTCTCTTGAAGGCGACTCTCATCAAACCGAACATTCTCCCAGGGCGCTGATTGGCTGACCAAGTACCAGCGAGTGGGATCTGCCCCGTATTTTTCCATTAGCTCGGTCGGCTCAATCACATTGCCAAGCCTCTTAGACATTTTATTCCCCTCCTTATCCAGTACAAGTCCATTTACAAGGACATGCCGATAAGCCACACTATCAAAAAGGGCTGCAGCAATCACATGAAGGGTATAAAACCAGCCGCGAGTCTGATCCACCCCTTCAGCAATAAAGTCAGCTGGAAAGAAATGGGCAAACTTCTCCCTTCCTTCAAAAGGATAATGAAGATGGGCATAAGGCATTGCCCCCGAGTCAAACCAGACATCAATGACGTCCGGCTCGCGATACATCGGGCTCCCATCTGGCGCCACTAAGACAATCTCATCCACAAAGGGACGATGAGGATCAAAGGTCGGCTGATCCAGAGGGTTATGGTCCATCAGCCCCGCAGACCGAGCCTTTTCTATCTCCATCTTCAGCTCTTCCAGAGACCCGATACATCGTTCGTAGCGTCCATCCCGCGTACGCCATATCGGAAGAGGAATACCCCAAAACCGACTCCGAGAAAGATTCCAGTCCTCCACATTCTCCAGCCAGTTCCCAAATCGTCCCTCTCCAATTGTAGGCGGATGCCACTCAATATGGCGATTGAGTTCAACAAGCTTTTCTCTCAGAAGAGAGGTGCGAATGAACCACCCTTCCACGGGATAGTAGAGGATGGGCTTATCGGTGCGCCAGCAGTGAGGATAATTATGTTCATAAGTATCTCTACGAAAAAGAAGTCCCCTTTCTCGCAGATTTTGTATAATGTCCTCATCTACGGGCTTATAGTTAGGGTCATCTGTATAGTTTTTGACATACCTCCCTGCGAAGTCTATGACTTGGGAGATGAAACGCCCTTCCTTATCAACGAGAGGGAGAGGCTGTTGGTGCTCATCCCGAGCGACGATGGGAGGGATTTGATGCTTACGAGCGGCTTTGAGGTCATCAGCTCCGAAGGTGGGAGCAATATGAACAATTCCAGTGCCTTCTTCCAGAGTTACGAAGTCTGCAGGAATGATGCGCCATGGATTGCCCTCCGGCTCTACGTACCGGAAAAGCGGGACGTAGCGCCGCTGGAGAAGAGCCTCGCCCTTGAAGCGATGAAGAACCCGATAAGGCACCTTCCCCGCTCGTCGGTCAATAGCCTCAGGAGTAAAAGGCAGCTCTTCTGCGGGAAAGTATCGGGAGAGAGCTCCTTCTGCCAGAATCATCCGAATCCGCTCTGCCGTATAGGGCTGAAAGGTTTCAACCTCCACGTAGATGAACTCAGGATTGACAGCGAGAGCTGCGTTTGAGGGTAGAGTCCATGGCGTCGTCGTCCAAGCTAAATAGTAAAGGGAGGCTTGCTCTTGATCCGGAAACTGCACGGTGATAGAAGGGTCTCGAACCCGACGATATGCTCCTGGCAGATTCAGCTCATGTTGGCTAAGAGCAGTCCCTGCAGCAGGCGAATAAGGCTGAATGGTATAGTCCCGATACAGAAGCCCTTTATCATAAAACTGTTTGAGAAGCCACCACACGCTCTCTATGTAAGAGGGCTCAAAAGTGATGTAGGGATGCTCTAAGTCTATCCAATACCCCATGCGTTCCGTAAGCGCATCCCATGCGTCTTTGTAGCGCATCACCGCTTCCTTACATGCCTTATTGAAGTCAGCGATGGAGATGCGAGTGCCAATGTCTGATTTGCGAATCCCAAGCTCTTTTTCTACCGCCAGTTCTACAGGAAGTCCATGGGTGTCCCATCCTGCCCGTCGAGGCACTTGGTATCCCCGCATAGTTTTGTAGCGGCATACAAGGTCCTTCAAGGTGCGAGCAAAGACGTGGTGGATGCCAGGTTTGCCATTAGCGGAGGGGGGACCTTCATAGAACACAAAGAGGGGTCTGCCCTGCCGCCGCTGAACAGAGACTTCAAAAGTTTTTTCTTGTCGCCACCGCTTCAGTATCTCTTTCTCCCACTTCGGCAGCTGGAGCGGACCCAAACTCTTCCACATCTCTACAAAAGTACAAAACTACCTTCCCTCTGTGCAGGAAAGGAAATACCTTCACCTCATCTATGAGACGGCTGCGGCTCTACTGGGTAGTGGGTGAGCTTTCAGGAGAAATGCATGCCGCAGCACTTCTAAGAGCCCTTTATCAGCTTTATCCTTCCATAGAGTCGCGAGGAATGGGTGGAGAGGAGATGCAAGCTCTTGGCATGAGCCTTGCTGCTCACTGGAGGGAGTACAGCGTGGTCGGATTTGTAGAGGTGATAGGAAAGCTCCGTCGCTTCATTCGGCTCTATACCTTCTTGAAAAAGGATATCCTCTCATTTCATCCAGATAGGCTTATCCTAGTGGATTATCCCGGTTTGAATCTGCGGTTAGCTCACTGGGCTGCGACTCAAGGATTGGGCGTAACCTACTTTATTCCGCCCCAGCTCTGGGCTTGGAATCCAGGCCGAGTGCGCTTTCTTCGGCACCCTCAAATACAGATCCTGTGCATTCTGCCATTTGAGCCTGCATTTTATGCGCAGTACGGAATTCAAGCCGAGTTTGTAGGGCATCCACTTGTAGATCGGCTACGGAATGTAAAGCCTTTTCAGTGGTCAAAACCATACATTGCGCTCCTCCCAGGGAGTAGGCTCTCGGAGGTGAAACACATTTTACCCACTATGGCAGTCCTTCCTTCTTTCCTCCCTCACATGGATTTTATTGTCTCCAAAGTTCGGCATATCCCTTCTTCAATCTACCAGGAACGAGCTCCGAAACTTCCCCTGATAGAAGGCTCTACGCCTGAACTCTTGTGCGGTGCGGAGGCAGCTGTAGTTGCCTCTGGTACAGCGACTTTAGAAGCAGCCCTCGTAGGAACTCCCACTGTAATCGTGTATAAAGGAAACCCTTTCTCCTATTCTATTGCCAAGAGGCTGGTTCGAGTCTCCTTCATCGGACTTCCAAACCTTATCTTAGGAGAAGCGGTCTTTCCAGAACTGATTCAACCTGAATATACACCTGCTAAAGTAGCAGAGGCTCTTCTAAATCAGCTTAGCCAGAGAGGCTCTATTCAAACGAAGCTTCAATCTCTACGGCAAAAATTAGAGGGACCTTCTGAAGGAGCTGTGCAAAAAGCGGCACAGGCCCTCATCACTGCCATAAAATATACAGGGTGAAACGAAGGGTATTTTGGAGGGGGTGATTTTGCACGAGAGAGGTCAGATAGGCAATATCTATGCCCAATCGACGAAACTGAAAACCTGCACCGAGCGTCAAAAAGCGGCGATTCCCCTTCATTGGGTCCTCATAGAAGAAGCCGCCTCTCACCTTGAAAAGGCGATTATAGTCATATTCTGCTCCAATACTCCAGTAAATCTCCGAAAGCTCTTCTCGCCAGCCCCCTGGGGCATCCCCGAAGCTCCTAAACATGCCTTCTAAGAGAGCCACTTGTGCTGCTCCCCCAGCCGAGGGCACTAAGAGCTTGTTGAAGTCATTCGCTATCGTGAAGCGATTGAAATCATCAATCTGCAAAGTAAAAGAATAGCCCAGTCGCAGATTGGTCGGAATAAAGTCCCGCTGTCCCGAGGCTGTGTATGCCATTTTCGCTCCTATGTGCGAGATATGAGCACCCCAGCGAAAAGTCAAAGGAAGAGGCTGAGGTTTGACCTTGAGAGTCCAATCTTTCTGATAGTAGAAGCCGACATCCCCTGCGACAGAGCGTCCAGGCTGAGTGGTCAGGCCACCAACCGTCGTGGCCCCTGTCAAGTTACTCTGAATGTAGCGAAGGGCTACGCCAGCTGAGAGATTGCTTGCCAGAAGCCGACTATAACCAGCGGAGATAGCAAATTCATTTGCATCATACTCCCCTGTCTTGAGACCAGCATTATCTGTAAATTCTATTTGCCCTAAGCTGAAAAAGGTCAGTGTCCCACCAATTGTTCCTGCTTTTTCACCAAGATGGGCATAGGCAGGCAGGTAGAAATGATTAATGTCTCCGATGCCAAGGGCTCGAAGCCAAGGGGTGTAAGAGAAAGCTAGGCCCGCCCGACTCTCTGCCAGCGCCAGTGCCCCTACATTCCAGTGCATACTATACATATTTGGGGGAAGTGCTACTCCTGTTTCAGCCATGCCGCCACTGCGCGCATCAGGACAAATCAGCAGAAAAGGTACGGCTGTCGTAATAGCCCGAATTTGACCCGCAGGATTGGACTGTGCCTGCCCAAAGGCTTGGGCTAAAAGCCCACTTATGACGAGTAGTCTTCTCATGGAGCGAAAAGCCTCCCACAAATGTAACGAGGTTCCTTCGTACTTTTGCTATGGAGGGATGCCGGAGCGGTCGAACGGGCCTGACTTGAAATCAGGTAGCTCACTCAAGTGAGCTCGGGGGTTCGAATCCCTCTCCCTCCGCATGACGACCTTAGAGCAGTTTATTGCTGATCGTCAGCAAGAGGTGGAAAAAGCCACTGGCGCTTTCTCCAAAATCTTGCGAGACATTGGATTAGGGGCTAAAATGGTCAGCTTTTACTTGCGCCGGGCTTCACTCGCAGGGTTCCTCGGCGAACTCGGACTGACTAATATCCAAGGCGAAAGCGTCCAGAAGCTGGATGATATGGCGAATCGTCTTTTTATTCGGCTTTTCTCTCACAATCCCCACATAGCTGGGATCGCCACAGAAGAGGAGGCTGAAATCCTATCTACTAATCCCGATGGGAAATATGTCATTCTTTTAGACCCCCTGGATGGTTCTTCTAACATAGATGTAGGTGTGCCTGTAGGGACTATTTTTTCCGTGTATCGGCGTCTGACCCCTATAGGCACACCATGCACAGAAAGGGATTTTCTTCAAGGAGGGCGGCAGCAAGTAGCAGCGGGATACGTCCTGTATGGTACGAGTACCCTTCTCTTTTACACAACAGGACGGGGGGTTCATGGCTTCACTTTAGAGCCAGCGGCTGGCGAATTTCTTCTGACTTATCCTCAAGTTCAAATGCCCTCCCATAGCTCATACTATTCCTTCAATGATAATCAGCTTCATGAGTGGAGCCTGGAACTTCAGCAGTATGTGGCTGACCTTCATTTGCGCAATCAGAGAGCAGAGAAGCCACAATCTCTCCGATATGTGGGGTCTTTAGTAGCAGACTTCCATCGGAATTTGCTCAAAGGCGGCTTTTTCATGTATCCTGGCACTGTCAAGAAGCCGGAGGGAAAACTTCGCCTCCTGTATGAGGGATATCCGATCGCCTGGCTGACGGAAGAAGCTGGCGGCAAGGCGAGCAATGGCTATCAGCCCCTCTTAGATGTCCCTCCTCACTCCATCCATCAACGCACTCCTCTTTTCATTGGCCCAGTAGAAGAAATAGAACGGCTCACTTCCTTCCTTCAACGCAATGTCGCTGTGGAGACGACTTAAGCGTGCTCTTCGCGCTCTCCTCGGTAAAGCTGTGGAGAGCATAGAAGATCCTCGCCTGATTTTAGAGCAGAATATCCGAGAGCTCAACGAGCAAGTCCCTAAAATGAATGAACACATTGCTTCTGTCAAAGCTACTGTTACACTCTTAGAACGAGAGCTGAGCAAGTATAAAAAAGAGTACAGTGACTTGATTGCTCGGGTGCGAGCAGCCCTTCAGCAGAATCGGGAAGATTTGGCGGAGCAGTATGCGCTCCGAATAGAGAACCTCAAAAGGAGCATTGCCCAAACCGAAACAGAATTAGAAGCGGCTCGGAAGGCTTATGAAAAGGCGCTCGAAGTAAAGAAGCTTTTCATGCGAGAGCGCGAAAGAAAAATCCAAGAAGCACGAGCAGCCCTTCAGCAGTACGAACGAGCCAAATGGCAAGCAAAAATTGCGGATGCCTTTGAGCAGTTTGAAGTGGGTGGGATAGACCAGACCCACGACGAGATGGTTCGCCGGCTTCAAGAGAAGTCTGCGCAGTATGAGGCTCGCTTAGAACTTGCCTTAGAAAGCATTGATACCTCTCGGCTCAAGATAGAAGAAGAGATGGAGCGAATCCAAGCTAAAGAATCTCTGGCGCGTCTCAAAGCTGAGCTTGGCATGGAAGAGTCTCCTCCACCTCAGAGAGAAAGACCTGAAGGACCCGAGAAAGAACCCCTTCTGTGATGGCATACACACCCGAGGAGTATAATCAGCTGAAAGAGTTCTACAAAAAGGAGCTAAGAGAGCGAAGAGAGCTGTTGGAACAGTTTCGCTTAAGGCACCTCTCTGAGCGAGCACAGTGGCACTTGCATCAAATTCAAGTATCTTTAGCTCAGTTAGGCGTCAGTTCGGAGCCCTCTCCCTCATCTGAAGAGCCTTCTCCTCCTGTAGCTAATAAAACCCTCCTCTAAAAGGTCTCCCCCTTCATCTCCGGCCTCTTGTTAGTTTCTCCAAGGGAAGGAAGACAGAGGGGCTCGTGAGTTTAGGGCGGACGTGGGATTACTTGAGTAGGGGGGCTGTATCAGAGGCCTCCGGCATTCTACTGCGGCTGCTACTCAGAGGGGCTGAGGAGGATATACTTCTTAGACGACACTGGTAGGTGTGACGCCTTTACTATCCCGCTAAGGAATGAGGAGAAGCTAACACCTTCCATGCAGTAGAAAGCAGAAATCTCTCTAGCAAGCATAATGTTTAATCGGAAGCCTTATGACGAAAGAAGTTCGTTTTACACTGATTGGTGTCTTTATCGGACTCTTTTTAGCGGCTTTAGATCAGACAGTAGTATCTACTGCTCTTCCTCGTATTCTGAAGGAATTGAGAGGTGAAGCGTGGTATGGATGGGTAGGAGCGTTATACCTTTTGGGAAGTACGATCTCAGCTCCGATAGCAGGACGCCTTGTTGAGATTCTCTCACGCCGAGCTATTCTCTTAGGCGCTTTGGGACTCTTTGGGGCTGGCTCTTTTCTCTGTGGAAGCGCGATTCATCTTACCCAACTTCTTGCTTTTCGGTTTATCCAAGGACTCGGTGGTGGGGCTCTCTTCTCTTTAGCATTTACGACGTTAGCGTGGTTTTTCCCTCCTCGAGAACGGAGCCGATGGGCTGGGATCGTCGGGGCAGTTTTTGGGATAGCAGGCGCTGTAGGACCCATTTTAGGGGGGGTGGTGGCTGAGACGATTGGCTGGCGCTGGGCTTTCTGGGGAAACCTGCCCTTCCTTCTTATTGCAGCAATTTTCGTAGCGCTACATCTTCCCATTCAGCCAGCCCCTGAGCGGGCGCCAATGGATATTAAGGGGGCACTCCTTCTTGCAGGCTGGACCAGTGCCACACTTCTTGCTTTTTCCTTTTGGAGTCCAAAGAGGCTGGGCGAGCCAGTGTGGGGGGTGGTTCTATTAGGTGTAGGGATGCTCCTACTGGGAGCATGGATACGCACAGAGAGGTCCCAACTGAGCCCCCTCTTTGACTTAAGGCTTGCCCGGATTCCAACCTTCCGCTACGCTGCTCTGACAGGGTTCTTTTTTGGAGGGATATTTCTAACAGGTGTTACCTTTCTTCCCCTATACCTTCAAGAGGTGCTTGGTTATCCACCTCGGCATAGCGGTCTTCTTTTGCTGGCATTTACAGTGGGGGCAATCCTGAGCACAGGCGCAGCTGGACGATGGGTGAGTCAGCATGGACGATACAAGCCGATTCTCTTTTGGAGTGGGATTCTTCTGCTCCTCCTTTTTGGGTGGGCAGCTTTTGCTCTTCCTGCTACCTTCTCGGTCGGGGGGCTTACGCTGATAATGCTTCTTACAGCTTTTCCGCTTGGTCCCTACCAAGCTCTCCTTAGCGTGATAGGGCAAAACGACATACCTCTCCATCGGATAGGCTCTGCTACGAGTGCGCTTCAGTTTATGCGACAAGTGGGTTCAGCCGTAGGGCTAGCCCTTGTAAATGCACTTTATCTCATAGGTACAGAGGGAAAAGACATCCCCACTGAAGCCCTCTTAGGTGGATTAAGAGCGACCTGCGGCGGAGCAGCAATACTCAGCATCCTTATGTGCGCTTGCGTACTTCTTCTCCCTGATGGTCGCTTGCGCACTACTCACTGGAATCCCCTTTCGGAGAGCACCTCCAAGAGTAGCTCATAGGCACTATCTGGAATAGCAGGAAAGTTAGCAATGCGGAAGGTGGTATCCCGATAGGAACCGTACCCCCATCCAAGGTATAACCCTTTTTCTTGAGCCTTAGAGCGCAGGAGACTCCCCTGGGCTGAGCTCTGCCACTGAAAAGTGAGCACAGTTGGAGACCTCCAACTGGGAGGGAGCAGAGACATGAACCCTCGTTTTTGCATCTCCTCCTCTATCCACCGAGCCCGCTGCCACAGAAGCTCCTCCGTCGGAGGTTCCCGATCAGCAAAGACTCTGGACAGGAGAAAGATATTCAGCAGAGCAGGAGTATGAGGGGGCTCATGCCGCCGAGCACATTCCAGCACATAGGCTAAATCGTTGAAGCGACGACGAGAAGAGAAGGAAAACCGATCAAGAATCCTCGATGAGACTGCAAGAACTGCCAGCCCTGGAGGAAGACCTAAACATTTTTGTACAGAAGCAAAAGCTATATCTACGAGATCCCAGGGTAAGCTCAATCCACCTATACTGCTGGTAGCATCCACGGCGATAATACTTTCTGGAAAGGCTGAGCGAATATCCCTAAAATGTGATAAAAGAGCTCCTATGGAGGTCTCTACATGAACTACAGCTACATACTCAGCCTGAGGAAAAGCGGATAAAGCGGAACGGTAGGACTCCCATGGCATGTCAAGACTCAGCCAAAGACTCTGAGCCTGAGGAGATAGCGCACGCTGAAGATGAAACCACCTCTCTCCGAAGCTGCCTTGAATGAGGTGGAGAGTTGAATAGCCAGCGGTCGCATCTACTAACATCTGCCATACCTCCGTAGCGCTACTGGCAAAAGCCACCAGCCACTCTTTGGGAAGGCGAAGGTACCTCGCAATAGCTATCTGGGCTTGCTCAAATATCGTCCGCCAGAAGGGGTCTCGGTGATATCTGGACAGGAGCCCTTCCTTTAGGGCTACCTCTGTCCAGTGCCGGACCTCGGGAAAAAGCTGAGCAGGCCCAGGCTGAAACGAATAGATTATTTCCCCTGCCAAGTAGGAGGACGCTTCTCCATAAAGGCCCGCATGCCTTCCTTCTGATCATTTGTAGCAAAGAGGAGGTAGAAATTCTTTCGCTCAAAGTGAAGCCCCTCCTCCAGCGATAACTCATATGCTTTATTCACTGCCTGCTTTGCCATCTGAACTGCAATCGGTGGCATAGAAGCGATCTCAGCCGCCAAGTTGAGCGCTTCCTCAAGATAAAGCTCAGGAGGGACCACTCGGCTCACGAGTCCCCAACTTTCAGCTTGCTTTGCTGAGAAGAAGCGCCCAGTAAGGATATACTCCATGGCTCGGGACTTGCCAATAGCGCGTGTAAGACGCTGAGTCCCTCCAGCCCCCGGGATAACCCCAATCTTAATCTCAGGCTGTCCAAACTGAGCTGTCTCACTGGCGATGATAATATCACATAGCATTGCCAGCTCACAGCCTCCCCCCAGAGCATACCCACTCACTGCGGCGATGAGAGGTTTCTTGAGGCGCTTGATTTGATCCCATCGCTGAAACTGATCCAAAAGAAGCATATCTACAGCGGAATCTTCTGCCATCTCCTTGATATCAGCTCCAGCAGCAAATGCCCGCTCATCTCCTGTAAGAACCATCACTCGTACCTCAGGATCATTATCCAGTCTCACGAGAGTATCTGTAAGCTCAGCAACAAGAGCTCGATTGAGTGCATTTAGACTTTCAGGGCGATTGAGACGAAGAAGGGCTACGCCCGGCTTCACCCCTTTCTCTACCAGTAAATGGCTCATATTGCAAAGGTAGAATCCCTCCCCTATCCGAGCCCTAAGCCGATGGAGAAACCCCTTCTCTCTGAGGAGAATCTCTACCCCTCAGACTATCCCAGCCAAGTTCCTGAAGCGGTTCTACATTTCCAAAAGGATCCTCTAAAAGCACCTGCTTATCCTCCCGAACATATCCTATCACATGGATCTGAGGCTCCTGCCTGAGCTTATCATACTCAAAAACAGGAACCGTGAAAAGAAGCTCATATTCTTCTCCTCCATACACCATGAAAGCCGTAAGAGGCATATCATACAGCTCAGCAACCCTCTGAGTCTGCTCATGGAACGGAAGCCGGTGGAGATATACGTGAAACCCATATCCAGAGGCTTGAGCCAAAGCGTGGAGTCCCGCCGCTAAGCCGTCAGACAAGTCTGTCATGCTGGTAGGGATAATATTCAGCTCTGCTAAGCGAGCCACCATATCGCACCTCGCCTCTGGCTTGAGCTGGCGGCTCACTACATAGTTGAATCCAGAGATGTCTGGCTGAAAAGTAGGATTCTGAAGGAAGACAGCTTTCTCACGCTGAAGGATCTTGAGTCCCGCATAAGCACCCCCTAAGTCTCCTGTAACGCAGAGAAGCTGACTGGGGTGAGCACCTCGGCGATATGCAATCTTAGATTTCTCTACCCGCCCCATAACTGCTACAGAAAGCCACAGATCCCGAGAGGCGGAGATATCACCACCGACCACAGCTACACTATACTTTTCCTCCACTCGTCTCAATCCCTCGTAAATATCCTCTATATAGGCAGGAGAAAGACCCTGAGGAATCCCGAGAGAAACCATCAAGAACAAAGGCTGCCCATTCATTGCACATATATCACTCATAGCGCTGGCAGCCGCCTTGTACCCTATATACCTTGGAGCATGATAGATCCTATCGAAGTCCCACCCTTCGTATAGAGTATCCACTGAGAGAAGCCCATACTCCTTCTCATTCCACTCCCACACAGCCGCGTCATCGCCTATCCCGCAAGCTAAGAGAGAATGAGTCCCCCGCAGACGAGCTGCAAGAAGGTGGATAAGCTCTCTCTCCCGCATGGACTAAGACTTGGAGACAAGCCCCAGCTCTTTACTCATCTCAAGCATTCGCTCTATAGGACGACGAGCTGCCTCTATCGTAGCTGAGTCAAGAGTTACCTCAGGCATCTCGTACAAGAGAGTGTTATAGATCTTCTCTAAGGTATTCAACTTCATGTGAGGACAGGTATTACAACTGCAAGAGTACTCTGCTGGTGCCTGGACTAGCTCCTTTTCCGGAGCAGCTTTCCGCATCTGATGGAGAATACCTGCCTCCGTCGCTACGATGAATCGCTTTACGGGAGACTTCACAACATAATTCAGGAGAGCTGTCGTGGAACCTATAAAGTCCGCCTGCTCTAAAATCGCAGGCTCACACTCCGGATGGGCGATAAGCTCAGCATCAGCGTATTGCTCGCGAAGAGCCTTAATCTTTTGGTATGAGAAAATTGTATGAACCATACATACTCCATTCCACAAGACCATCTCTCGTCCTGTCTTCTTCATCACATACATACCAAGATTTCTATCAGGAGCGAAGATAATCTTCCAATCAGATGGCAGGGCTTTCACGATCGGTACTGCATTAGAGGAGGTTACGATAATGTCACTCATCGCCTTGATAGCAGCAGATGTATTGATATAGCTGACAACTTTATAGTCAGGATACTTCAGCTTGAAAGCAGCAAACTCATCTGGCGGACAGCTGTCCGAAAGAGAACAGCCAGCGTTAAGATCAGGAATAAGGACTTTCTTGTTAGGATTGAGAATCTTGGCGGTCTCTGCCATAAAGTGGACTCCAGCAAAAAGGATAATATCCGCATCTGTTTCTGCTGCCCTCTGTGAGAGCCCCAAACTATCCCCTACAAAGTCGGCAATGTCTTGAATGTCCGCATCCTGGTAATAGTGAGCCAAGAGGATGGCGTTCTTCTCTTTCTTGAGCCGCTCTATCTCAGCAAAAAGGTCTATCCCTAAGGGAGGCTGGAGGGGAATGTATCCGTATTTCTCCACTACGGTAGCTATATCTCTGTGAGGCGATGAGGCTGTGGATATGTGGAACATACACATAAGGTAACAAAAACTTGTCTGATAGAGAGCAAAGAAGGGAAGTCTTCTTGTGTGGATGACTGGAAGAGAGGTATTACTAAGAGGTCAGCTAAAGAGGGATAGAAAGGCTTCGCTCTATATTTGGAGTGGAGATTGTCCCTATAAGCCAAAAGGCATGCCTCACATTATTCACTGCATTATCCACAATCTTGTGTATGATCAGCGGCTGCATAAGCTAGCTCTGACAACGAGACAAGTGGGGGTGACTGAAGTGATTGGGATTATTTCACCTCGGACGAAAGCTAATCTCCCTGGGCGTCCCTACAGCGTACGTCGGCTGTGGGTGCCAGTAGGGAGGGGTCCTCTATTCTTTCTGATAGCAAACCTTCGCTTTTTTCTCCACTTACTTCTAAGACGGCGCTGGGATGCCGTTATTGCAAGCGATTTAGCGGCACTGCCTGGCTGCTGGCTCGCTGCAAAGCTGCGGAGGAAGGTGATTCTGCTGGATAGCCGGGAGCTTTTTACTCAGACCCCTTTCCTTGTGCATCGTCCTTTGGTTCGTTGGCTCTGGGAAAGGGCAGAGAGGTTTCTCTATGCTAGGGTGCATTACACTATAACAGTGAGCCCACCAATTGCTCGCTACTTTGAGAGGAAGTACCGTCGGCCTGTCTGGCTAGTCTATAACTTTCCTCCTCGGGGACAGGCCTTCGCAAGTCCTTGTCTGGCAGATAAGCTTCTTCTTTACCAAGGGATGCTCCATCCTTATCGGGGTCTGGAGGAGCTGATTCTTGCTTTGCGGGAGGTGGCTGAGTGGAAGCTTTGGATAATAGGAGATGGTCCTCTTCGTTCCTCTCTTGAGCATCTAGTTGAGAAGGAAAGGCTGGGTAGTCGGGTTCAGTTCTTTGGGATTGTTCCTTTTGAGCTGCTGGAGCGCTACACTCGGCGGGCTACTTTCGGGGTTTCAGGGGAGATTCCCGTTGGACTGAATCATAAGTACGCCCTTCCCAATAAGCTGTTTGACTACCTTCGGGAGGGGATTCCCGTACTGGGGGGAGAGGCTCCTCTTGTCCAACGAGTCATCAGGCATTATGAGTGCGGTAAGGTTATAGCTCCATGGACTCCTGGGAATATAGTGCAGATACTACAAGGGCTAAGTCAGGCGGAGGAGGAATATAAGGTATGGGTAGAAGGGGCTCGTCGGGCTGCTCAGGACCTTCATTGGGAGAAGCAAGCACCTTGCATCCATGCATGGGTAAGTTATGCTTTGAGCCGCTCTCCTCTTCCTCCCCAGAGAGAAGTAGGATCCTGTGCCTCCATACAGGCCTTCTCTACTTTGCTAGAGAGTTCCGAGGTTTAGGCTTCACACTACTTTCACCCAAGTCCAGAGGCGCTCTTCCAGATAAGGGTCCCAGGCATACAGCCGAATAGCATAGTGGTAAACGCCAGCATCTGAGATTTGTACTTGGCCATGGAAATATCCATCCTGTATGTGCTGAAGCGGGAAAGTGTAGATAGTCCCTGTAGCAGACTCAAAAACCACTTCAGCTTTGAGAGCTTCTGGAGGGATGCCTTCCCCGTCTGCGTGAAGCTCTATGCTGAAAGGGGTCTGGGTGGGATGCGCTCGCTCAGAGAAGGGAGGGAGAGAAATGGATCTAATCCGAACCTTATTCCACTGGGTCTGTAGGAGCTCTAAAAGGTTTAGCCGAGCCTTTTGAGTCTCAGGGTCTAGGCGCCGAAGTTGTGCAAAGGCTGGAGTATAAAGGTACTCATCGTACTCTTTTAGCATTCGTTGGGTAGAGAAGCGCTGAAGGACATACGATCGGGCTTTCTCCATTCGGGCGATCCATCCACTTGGAATCCCTCTTGCATCTCTCCGCCGATAGAGAGGGATAATCTCTTCTTTGAGAATATAGGCAAGTTGAGTAGCTTCCCATGCATCTCGTATTTCTGGATTTTCGGTGCGACAGGGGGGGATGCTCCATCCTCCCGCTTCGTTGGGATCGACCTCTGCCCACCAGCCATCTGGTATGCTCAAGTGAAGGACCCCATTAAGAGCGGCTTTCATGCCACTGGTGCCGCTTGCTTCATTTCCGTAGATGGGGAGATTGAGCCAGACATCTACTCCTTGTACAAGGTAGCGAGCCATTTGGAGATCATAATCTGGTACGAAGAGCACCTTTCCGAGGAGAGGAGGCTCCAAGCTGCGCTGCCAGAGAGTTTTTAGCATCTTTTTTCCCTCCTCATCTTTAGGATGAGCTTTTCCTGCGAGAATAAGCTTAATGGGGGCTTCGGCGATTAGTTTTCGCATGCTTTCTTGCTCCACCAGCAAGCTGTGGCGTTTGTAGGTAGCCATTCGGCGAGCAAATCCTATAAGGAGAGTAGTCTCCTCTAATGAACTGAAAAAAGTCTGGATAGCCTCCAGATAAGCAACGGGACTAGGCTCTGAGAGGAGGCGGCGCCGAAGGTAAGCAAGGAGGGCATTTCGGAGATGCTGGTGATTCTCCCAGATATGAGGAGATCGGCTCCACTGGGAGGCTTGCCAAGTAGGGATATGAACTCCGTTTGTAATGCCTCGGATGGGAATCTCTGCGGGCAAATACCCCTCGTAGAGAGGAGCAAACATCTTCTTAGAGATGCGAGCATGGAGTTGACTAACTGCGTTTGTGCGTCCAGCGAAGCGCAAACAGAAAGAGGTGAGGGAGAATTTGTCAGGCTGAGAAGGGCTCTTACCGCTCTCTATGAAGGTCTCCCAACTGATCCCTATATCGGCAATGATAGGAGCGAGGTACTTCCGTAGAAGCTCTGGAGGGAATGCATCATGACCGGCAGGAACGGGCGTGTGAGTAGTGAAGAGAGTCCGTAAGCGAGCTTCTTCTTGAGCTGCAAGCAGGGAAAGTCCCTGCTGACGCAGGCGCTGCCATAGTGCCAAAAGGTGGAAAGCAGGGTGCCCTTCGTTATAGTGAAAGAGGTCTATCTCTATTCCCAGCGCCTCTATGAGAGCTTGGGCACCAAACCCTAAGACTATCTCCTGTTGGAGTCGTTTCTCTGGCTCACCTTCATAGAGGCGAGCTGTGATGGTGCGCAACTCTGGGAGGTTTTCTGAGAGGTCAGCATCCAGAAGGTAGAGAGAAACCCTTCCTACCTGTACCTTCCATACTTTGAGTAAAAGGGGCTTCTCTCCTAGCAAGAGACTAAGGCGAAGCCACCGTCCATCAGGGGTTCGCACGGGTTCCATTGGCAGGTCTGTAAAACGCAGAGGAGCATTTTCTGAGATCTGCTCCCCTTCTGGACTAATTTGCTGCTGGAAGTATCCTTGCCGATAGAGTAGCCCGATGGCGACAAGAGGATAGCCGTTATCGCTGGCTTCCTTTAGGTAATCGCCTGCCAAGACTCCCAGTCCCCCAGAGTAAAAGGGAAGACACTTCGCCAGTCCATATTCCATGCAGAGATAAGCCACTTTAGGCTTATCGGATTGGAGGGGCTGAGCCATGTAGCTCTGAAACTGATGAAGCACCTGTCCAAAAAGCCGAAGAAATTCTTCGTCTCTGCTTAGGGCTTCCCATCGGTGATTGGGGGTGTGATTAAGGATCCAGACTGGATTTTCGGAATTTTCCCACGCCTCGGGGTAAATGAAGTGAAAAAGGTGCTGAGCATCGGGATTCCAGCTCCACCAGAGATTATAAGCGAGGCTTGTCAACGGACGTATAGCTTCAGGTAGGAGAGGTAGGAAAAAAGCCCTGTGCCAGATGAAGGTTCTCTTTTCAGTAGGCGGGGGTGGTGGGGTGTAACGATACCATAGGCGAGCCTGAGCCTTTGTGAGAGCGACCTGATAGGCTTGTCGATAGAACGGAAGAAAATGAGACCAGCGGGTCCGTTCTGAGAGCCGCAGCGCCTCCGTATGGAGGCGGCTCTTTTCCTTCACCCCTGTATTCAATCGGCGATAAAGCCAGTCCAGAATTTGCCCAGGGGGATCTGCTGCTTCGTAATCTATAAGGGAGAGGGCCTCGGGGAGGGGATGAACATGATCCAGCATCCACCGTCCGAACCCAGCTTGACGGGAGGAGAGGGTAGGGACCCCTACTCCTAAGCTCTCTTGTGGCGTATAGCCCCATGGCTCATACCGAGAAGGGAAAGCCGTCGCATCCACTGCTCCCAACAGAGCATAATAGGGAAGATTAAACACTCCGTCATTACCCTCAAGATACACGGGAAGGTAAGCAATCCGAATAGGGTCTTCAGGACATAGGGCAAGGGCCTTCAAATGCTGGAAAAGCTCGTTCTGCTCTGGGAATCGAAGCGTGTGACTAATCCAAAAGGGCTTAGGGGATACTTCTCTCACGCCTGTGACGTCTGCTGGCATGGCAAAAAGCACAGCCAGTTTCTTATGGAGAGAAGGAGCGGCTTTGTACCGTCTGAGAGCTTCAATAAGGGTAAGGGTACCCTTATTACGGAGTTCCGGACGCCCACTATGGAGGAGCCAGAAGGGCTGCTCTGACCATCCCCATTTTTCGGATAGTGCTTTGAGCCATTCTCGGGCTTGACTTATAGGAATGTCTTTAGGGCGATCCCATCCGTTTGGAGTGATAACGTCTGCTCCATGTCCCAGATAGAAGGCAGCCTCTTGGCTGACAATTTCACTCACGGTGGTATTAGCATCCGCTTGCTCCCATGCTGCCCGCTCTAAAGTATGCTTACTCAAAATTCGACGCTCTTTTAGCCACTCCTGAAGGTCCGATGAACCTATAAGTTCTCCCCCAGAGGCTCGTCCAGCTACAGTAGCGTGGGTGGTAAAGAGGGTTGCCACAGAGGGAGCATTTTCTTTGAGATAGAGGATACCTGCTCCTGTCAACCACTCATGAAAATGGGCTATCGTTTCTACTTCACCATAATAAAAGCTACGAAAACTCGCAATTACTTCGCCTGCGGTGTAGCCAAAAATAGCCGGCTCTATGTAGTCCCAGTCTCCCCAGAGCGAATCTACTCCATATCTCATCCACCACTGAGCGAAAAGTTCGTTCCTTTTGGAGAGGACAGGGTAGAAATCTATCAGCAGGAGAGGAATAGTCACTTTCGCAATGTGCCAGTAGCCTGCGTGAACAGTGACTCCTTTCTCTCTTTGGAAGTATTCTCGCCAGTCTGCATAAAGAGCTGGAATAGGCTCCCATTCTGTGTTTCTCCCAGGAAGGTAAGGCCCGATTAGCCAGTAGGTGCCGTCTTGCTGATGATATAAGAGAGGGGCTTTGCCTACAAGTACAGTATAAATGCCACCAACCTTATTTGCCACTTCCCAGCTCACCTCAAAAAGGAGTGAGACCCGTGAGGGTGGAAGTGGCTCATCCTTCATGAAAGCAAAGGTAAGCCTCCAGAGAGTACATTAGGAGTGGAACGTTTTTTGCCCTCCTCCTTGACATGCTTCGCAATCGGCTTTCTGTAACTCTATTTTTTATTCTGTGCGTCTGGGGGCAGCAGCCCCAGCCATGGAATCTATGGGGGATTTATCAGGACTCTACGGGGACAGGTGTAGGTCCTGTAGAAGGGCAAGTCAGGTGCCCTGGTATTTATTGGATAGTGGTGGATACGAGCGGCATGGGAGCCCGAGATATTGAAAGCTGGCGACTCTACGAGGCTTCCTCTTCGTTCTATCCGATGACCACGATAGTCTTTGATGATCGGGGAGAGATTCCCTCAGGCGCGCCATTTCCTCCAGAAGGACTTGCAGATCGGCGTAAAGTGGGAGTAGAAGTCAACCTCTCTTGGGTCGGACAAGACCCTACTTTCATGCTGTGTGTGTATTATGCAAATGGCGATTCGGCTATCGTGGGGAAGCGTTTTGGGTTTCCTCAAATAAGGATAGAGGTAGACGACCCTCCGTATTCTCAGAATCGGCTCTTCTGCCCCGGCAGCACAGTCTCTTTTCGGCTCGCAGTGTCATCGGATATAGACAGCTTTAAGGTAGGATATGGACCGAGCTCGGGAGATACAGTGCGCAACCAGACAACTTTTAGATTGACTGTACCCGCTCGTCATCCTTGGCAGCTCCAAGTCTTTTCTTATGCTTGTGGGCAGATGTATGATGATACTTACTTCCTTCAGACAGACCCCTCAGAGATACCTGTACAGTCGTTGCCTTCCATATGGCCTCAGCATCTCTGCTTGGGAGACTCAGTAGGCATAGGTTCTTCTTGGGACTACTCGTTTAGAGGGTTCTCCGCTGATAGCGTTACGATTCTAAATCAGCAGCTCGCTGTGATTGGGGGCCTGCGCTTAGATGGAGCCGAGCGATTCTGGAGACCTACTGCCGAGGGAGTTTACTACCTCGTTTATAACCTCAAATATCCATGTAGCAGCTGGCTCTCTGGTGATACGACAGAGGTGAGAGTCTACGGAGGGTCTCTAAGAATACCGCCGATCCGCATTTCCTCTTCCTATAGCCCGTCTGCGGGCAGCTGTCCAGGCACGCCTGTCTCCTTGCGAGCAGAGGGTGTGGGGTATATTCGCTGGGATCTCAACTATGATGGAAACTGGGACACAGTGGGGTATGAGATCTCCGCAACTTTTGCGGGTGCGCCGCCCCATCAGCTCCGAATTGAGCAGGATTTAGGCTGCGTCAAACGAATAGATACTCTCCTTTGGGAACCCGAACAAAGAGATGAGCGTCCGCTCTTTAGTCTTCTTCTCTCTCCTCTTCCGCTCTGTCCATCTGATTCCCTTCAGATTTATATTTCTCCTTATGCTAACTTTTCTCTTGAGCAACCTAACGCTCTTATTGAAATTACAGCCTCTTGGCTCAATGCGGGGCAGCCATTTCGGCTATGGAGTCGGCTGGATACTCTCCTTCCTTCCCCAGCGAATCTCTCTTCTCATTTCCTCTCTGTTACCCTTGTGAATGGGTGTCTGGCTTCGGAGACTACTACCTACCCTCTATACAATCTCGCAATCCCCCCCCAGGGAAGTTACACCCTCCTCGGAGCAGCTTGTAGGAATGACAGCGTCCTGTTTCAAATCATTCCAAATCTTTACTCAAATGAGGGAGAGGTAGAGGCAATTCGGTACATCTTACCGAATGGTACTGTCATAGAGCCTCTCAATCCTGGAGATACAGTCTCCTTTCTCTCTCCTCCTGCTCAAGTTCGGTACTTAACAGTGGAGAAAATTTATAGTTGCTTCCGACAATTTGTCGTACTTCCTTTACCTACTCTTCGGACGCTTCCCAATCTAAGGAGCTTTTCTCCTTTTCTTTGGGAAGAGACCTGTGCAAATTCAACCGTTTCATTTTACCTATCAGGTAGAGCTGCCAGAAAGCTACAAATAGTTATAGGTGACTCTATAGTGTATGAGGGCATTCCCGAAGTAAGCTATTATGGAGGTAGAGATGTGGAGTATTTTGATATGTACGGAAGTTTTCGGGTGCCTCGCATTTCAGGACAGGTGCGGCTTCTTGCGATAGCAGAGGGATGTGGCGGTGTAAGGGATACCTTAGAGTGGGGAAGTGTGCAAGTTCGTCCTCTTCCCAAATTGAGTGGACTCTCCTTGAGTATAAGTGGGAATGTGCTGAGCTATTCTGTGAATGTTGATGCGGCAGATACGAATCAGGTGGTCTGGGATTTCGGAGATGGGAATGTAGTTACAGGGGTCCTGAGTGGCACTCATACTTATAGCCAAGGAGGTGAGTACACTGTGAGAGTATACGCCTACAACAGCTGTGGGGAAGACAGCCTCTCCCAGCAGGTCAGTGTGCCAACTACTCTCAAAGGAGCACGAGAAGGAGAAGGTTGGTCTCTCTTTCCTAACCCTGCACATGGGGAGGTAAGTATAAGTGCGGCTTTCCCTGTAGAAAACATACAGGTTACCATTTTTGACGGAGCGGGACGACGGGTTTCTCTCTATACCATAGAACGACTTCCTGCTCGTCTTTCCCTAAGCTTACCAGCTGGTCTCTATATGCTGCAAGTGCAGGCAGCAGGATATCTCCCTGCTCACCTCAAGCTATTGATAGTGGAATAAATGTAGGGCGGCGGCTGGATGACCCAGCTGCTGCCCTATGTTCTTACTTAAGTGCCGAAAGCAGCCTCAAAGGCCTCTATGTACTTTTGTGCGTTGGCCCGAACCGAATACTTGGTCTCCACCGTTTCTCTGGCCGCGTGGCCTAAGCTATGCCGAACTTGCGGATGTTCAATCAGGTAAGAGATTTTTTCTACCCACTCTGCTGGTGTGCGAGCGAAAAGACCGTTTATACCTTCTTGAATCACCTCATAATTCATGCCGACGGGTGATGCCACAGTGGCTTTTCCAAGAGCCATATACTGTAGAGCCTTGAGAGCGCACTTACCGAGGCTCCACGCTTCCTCCGGAAGGGGCATGACTCCAATATCTATGGCCTGCAAGTCTTCCACTTCTGTATGAGCCTGCCATGGTAGGATTTCAGCGGGGAAAGGGGGGCTATAACCAGAAGCCCCTATGAAACGAAACCGAATCTTGTCTCTGTACTTCTCATACAGCTGTCGCATGGGCCCCTCAATCATACGCAAATAAGCAGTTGTAGTTCGGCTTCCAGTCCATCCTATCGTAACAAACGAGCGCCAAAGCGGTTCGGTCGGGCGGTATAAGTCAGTATCTATCGTGGTGGGAATGATCCTTACATCTGCCGCATAGCGCTGAGCGTAAGAGGCCAAGAAGTCATTGCAGACAGTTACTACCTTCGCTCTGCGAAGGAGCTTAGAAAGCTTCTGAGGGTCCTTAAGCCAGGTAAACCGCTTATGCTCTTCTGAAATATTAGTTATCCATATTGCGTCGTCAAAATCAACGAGCAGGGGTATCTCTCTCGTCCACGCTCTTTCTATGAAGTCCGTGCCAAAGGGTGTGGCCTCTCGCTGGAGATAAACGCCATCATACTTTTTATGAAAAAGGGCTCGGCTTAGAGACCGAAGAAAGCAGGTAGCAACCAGTCCAGATTTATCCAAGATGGTTCGCTTGGGGGAAGTAAATGTCTCGTACTCTTTTTCTGAGAAGAAGGAAATGCATTCTATCATATAACCTGCCTGCTGGAGAGCCTTCATGTATTGTTTTATGCGAAAGCGTAGGCTGGGCGATGTGGCTAAGGGGTAAGTTGTGAGAAGAGCAATGCGGCGAGACGCTTGTTCAGCTTGTTCTGCCATTCTCTCCTAAGATTTCAGAGATTCTCTCTCCCTGAGAAGCAGAGCAGGTGCAGGGCTTCCATATGTCTGGCATACGCCTGATAGGACCTAGCTTTTTTTTGAGGGAGGAGGGGATGCCTCTACTTCTTTGCCATGGAAGATTGAACTGGGGAGAGAGAGCCATGAGCTTTTCCTTACATGGAAATAGACCCCTTTCGGAAGTCGGTTTCTCCTATATGGACATTGACGAGAGCTGGTTTGCGGGAGGTGAGGGCAGCTTCTAAGGCGCGGGGAAGCTCACTAGTCTCTTCTACAAAAGTGCCCCATCCGCCTAAGGCTTCCACCATCTTATCATACCGTGAGAGAAGCAGATTCGTAGCGATAGCTCGCCCATAGAAGGGAAGCTGGGCCCGTTTGATTTGAGTCCAGGCTGCGTCATTTCCTATCACACCCACGAAGGGGAGATTGAAGCGAACCGCTGTGTCGTACTCCATAGCGTTGAGCCCGAAAGCTCCATCTCCAAAGATGACCCACACATCGCTCTCTGGACGAAGAAGTTTGGCGGCAATCGCATAGGGAGTGCCTGCTCCTAAGGTCCCTAAAGGACCTGCATCTAGCCACTGACCAAGTCCTCTGGGACGCACAGTGTAAGCTGCGCTTCCCACAATATCACCTCCATCCCCGATCACAATACTTTGCGGAGAGAGCATTTTATTCACTTCTAAGCACAGCCGAAGCGGGTTAACAGGACGAGTAGAAGTAGCAGCCTCAGAGTCTATATGCATTTGGCGCTGCTGCTCTTCTTTTAGAAGGGCCTCTTTCCATGCAGTCCATCTGTGAGAAGGGGGCGAAAAGCTACGACTAAGCTTGACAAGAAAGTCAGCGGGGTCTGCGCAGGAGGACACTGCGCCTTGCCGATTACGTCTGAGCTCCTGCGCATCACGATCTATACGAATAAGAAGTGCCTTCTCAGCTATGGAGCCACCATAGTTCAGCCGAAAGTCCAGAGGCACACCTGCCAGTATCACCACATCTGCTTGAGCCAAAGCGGTTTTTCGGGCATGAAGGAAAAGGAGCGCGTGCTCAGCCCCTAAAAGTCCCCGAGCCATTCCATTTGTAAAAGTGGGAATGTTCAAGGCCTCTATAGCGGCTCGGAGACTTGGTGCATGAGGCGAGAATAAGATTTGGCTCCCCACTAGAAGAATCGGACGTTCTGCTCCCTGAAGAATGTCAATGGCTGCTCGTATCTCTGTCTCTGAAGCCGGTAGAGTCTCTATCTGGGAGGATACCTCACCCGTCATAGGGTCTGCTTTATCAAAGAGGATATCCATCGGGCACTCTAAAAAAACTGGTCCCATGACTTCTGTTGTTGCAGCATTGAATGCGCGTTTGAGATATTCAGGGATGTCCTTAGGAGAGGGGATGCGAACAGACCACTTTGTGATGGGTTTGAGTACAGCCACGTGGTCCATTTCTTGCAGGGCTCCCATGCCGATAGTAGGTTGGGCTGCCTGTCCACCGATGACGATGAGGGGGGTTTGGGACCGCCAAGCGTTTGCTACAGCTGTTACTACATTCATGACTCCTGGGCCTGCTGTAACAGCACAGACGCCTATCCGGCGGGTCAATCGAGCAGCTGCCTCTGCTGCAAATCCGGCTGCTTGCTCATGCCGAAAGTCTATGACAGGCACGCCTACATCTGCGCATCCCTCGTATATCTCCATGATGTGCCCTCCTGAGAGAGTGAAAAGGTGGGTCATACCCATATCTCGTAGAAGGCGCGCCATCAAGCGCCCGCCAGTACTCATGGCGCAAAGGTAAGGACCTCACCTCAGTAAAGCAGCCCCTCCCCTCAGACTGTAAATGTCTCCCCGTCCTGTTCGGCGACGGAGGGCATAAGCAATCTGGCGACTGCGATTCCCCGTTTCGCATATAATGATGACGGGCTGAGCAGGTAGAGTCCATTCTTCCCATATGTATGGGGATTTTTTTTCGGCTGGGAAAGGAAGGGGAGTAGCCTCCTCTCGCACATCTATCCAGTAGGGATTTGGGAGGCATCGGACTTCTGCGGAAGTCAAGTCTAAGGCAGGTAGAGGAGAGGCGGGAAGCCAAAACGTATGGCTCTCCCCCCTTCTCAAGTCCACTCGAAAGAGACGATTGCGGGGAACGCCCCAGGGATCTGCAAGGTATTGAGCGGCGAGAGCTGCCTGCCAACTGCCGATGATTCCTGGAAGAGCACCAATAACCCCCGCTTCGGTGCAAGAAGGGGCTTCTAAGCCAGTCCCAAATATCTCCTGATAAGAAGCTCTCTCTAAAAGTCCCACTTGCCCTTCCCACTGAAATATCGCTCCATACACCCAAGGCTTGCGGAGCTCTTGCGCCATTTTATCTATGCAGAGTCGACTTTCAAGATTATCCGTGCCATCTATCCATATATCCGCTTCTATGCCGATTTCCCTGAGGAAGCGCTCTTCTACCCAGAGAGGATACAAAGAGAGACGGATGTCGGGTCGGAGACGTGAGAGGTGATCGGCTAGAACCTCTACTTTGGGGCGCCCAATATCATGGGGGGTATAGAGGGGCTGACGGTGAAGGTTTTCTTCCGCAACTGTGTCGGGGTCAGCGAGGATAAGAGCACCTATACCCATAGCAGCAAGATACAGCGCAGCTGGCAGGCCAAGCCCCCCAACTCCAATCACGAGGGCTGTGCCTCTCTCCAAACTCCTTTGATCCCATCCCGGCAGGCGACTTTGTACAATATATTTTTTATCGCTCATACCGAAGGAATCTCTCCCCCTTGTCATATTCCCATATTCTCAGTCGATACTGCTGGCAGTCAGGTGGAAAGGTATAAAAATTCAGAAGCCCCGCACATTCTCCCATAGGTTTTTCTCCAGGGACATATACTCGGGATAATTCTATAAGACAGCGCGCAGCGTCATATCCCTGAGCATGAAAAAGAGTAGCCTTTTGTCCATATCCTTGGCGGATTCTCTGAGCGAAGCGTTCCCATTGATTACTATCTGGTACGGCGCTGTGAGGAATCCAAAGGCGAACTCGGCGATAGTCTCTGAAAGAAGTGCGCTGAAACAGCATCCAGTCCTCCATACCTATCACGAGAGGAGGAAGGGTATCGCGTCCCAGTTTATGGAGGAGAAATCCGGCTACTTCCTCTTGAGAGATAAGGATACCGTACCAATCCAGAGCCCTAAGGGAATCGCGAAGTAGGGACCATCGTCGGACTGCCTCTTGAAGGGTGGAAGGGAATTCATAAGCAGGAACCCAAAGCTTTTGGCGAAAGCCGTCTAAGAATGCTTTGGCTTGAGGGGCTTCAGCCTCGTAAAGAAGAGCGCCCCGGTATCGCTGCAGTGGCATGTGCTCTACGAGGAGCTCGGCTATGCGCTGTCCCACGCAGGAAGCAGGTAGCGTGAGGGGAAAGGTCAGTCGCCGAAGCGGAGAAGCAGGGTTAATAGGCACTGCGTGCCATGTTCCTTTTCGCTCGCAGAAGGCACCAATGAGCTGATTCAAGCTCCAGGAGACCTCTCCTACGATGATGTGAGGGGGGTCAGAGTCCCAAGCGTCTAACAGCTGCTGAACCTGAATTGGGCTGCGTTCGCTGTCTTCTACGTAGACCTCCCATACGGTATATGGAGAGTAGCCATCAGCCAGTCCTTCTTCAAATCCTTGCCAGAATTCTAAGAAAGGAGAGGAGCGCTCTTGAGCTGCCATGAGGGGGAGGAGGAGAGCCACCCGCAGGGTTTCAAGGGGGAGATTGTGCGTGAGGTATGCCCATCGGAGTGTATCGGGCACTTCCCCGCAGAAACGAGTGTGAAATGTCTCCCATAGCCGCCAAGTACGCCAGTAGCATCCCTGTCTCAAGTGATATAGCAGAGCAGGGAGCAGATACGGATAGAGAAGCGGATGCCCCTCCATAGCATATGTCCATAAAAAACCTAGATTACTTTCCCTCCAAAAAAAGAATGCGAGCCGCTCCTCTACCGCTCGGCGAAGGGTCGGCGAAGTAGAGGGATTTTCCAAAAGCAGGCGAAGAAGGTACAGACCACTCTCCCAGTGAAGCCGATGGCGAAGAAGGAGGTCTGCTCGCCAATACATCGCTTCTAATCCTAAAGGAGAAGAGGGGCTCTGTTGTGAGACGAAGTACCAGCAGTGAAGAGCCTCTTTCTCTTTCCCTGCCCGAGCGGCGAGGTATCCCTCCAGGAGTGCAGCCTCCCATCGCACGAGGCTATCTGGATGCTCCCGAGCTCTTGCTAAGAGGCGCTGAGCATTAACGGTAAGGCGGCGCTCCAGCGCCTCATATGCTTCTGGGAGAGGGGAAGGGGGCTGTCCCCAAATGCCCCCTATCAGTAGGATCAGAAACTGAAGACACCTTTGAGCCAGAAAAAAGCGAACTCTTCTCTCCCTCTGAGAGAGAGAGGTGGGCTGGGGTCCCTTCATCTGGCTTTCTACTCCCATTCTATGGTCGCAGGTGGCTTAGTAGAGAGGTCATACACCACACGGCTGATATCAGCCACTTGGGCGAGGATCCGACGGGCTGCTTCTGAGAGAATTTCGTGAGGCAAAGGGGTCGGTTCAGCTGTCATACCATCTGTACTATTGACCGCTCGCAGTACAATTGTCTCGCCGTACTGCCGTTGGTCCCCTGCTACTCCCACAGACCGCTGAGGGAGAAGTACTGCAAAAGCCTGCCAACTACGATAAAGCCATCCCTTCTCTTCTAAAACCTGCATGAAGATTGCATCTGCTTGGCGCAAACGGGCGACTCGTTCAGGCGTTACTTCCCCTACAATACGCACAGCAAGCCCCGGGCCAGGGAAGGGATGCCGAGAAAGAAATCGCTCTGGAAGTCCTAATTGCCGTCCTAGGGCTCGTACCTCGTCTTTGAAGAAAAGCCTAAGTGGCTCTATCAGCTTGAGCGAGAGTCGCTCTGGCAGCCCTCCAACATTATGGTGGGATTTGATAGTAGCAGACAGACCAGACCCACTCTCCACCACATCAGGATAAATGGTCCCTTGGACCAGGTACCGAACCTCTGGAAGATGCCGAGCCTCATCTTCAAAAATTTCTATGAAGACCCTTCCAACTGCCTTTCGTTTGAGTTCTGGGTCGGTAAGCCCTCGCAGGGCAGTAAAGAAAGGCTTATGCGCGCGAATGCGCCGAACAGGAAGTCCCACCTGAGCGTAAGCCTCCATCACCTCCTCTGCCTCTCCTTGACGGAGGAGGCCAGTGTCTATGAAAAATCCTTGAAAGCGGCTTCCGATAGCTTTATGTACGAGAATCGCAGCGACGGTAGAATCTATCCCTCCCGACATAGCACCCACTGCCCGTCCTTCAGGCATAGAAGCTTGAAGAGAAGCAATAATCTGTTCTATCTCATTCTCAGGGCGCCAGCCTCCCCTGAAGCCGCATATTTCATAAAGAAAATTTCGAAGGAGAATCAAGCCTTTCTCTGTATGGACAACTTCTGGATGGAACTGAACGGCATATATATGCTTCTCTGGCAGCTCGTAAGCAGCATACGGAATGTCCTGGGTACGAGCGATAGGTCTGCTTCCATGGGGCAGTGAGGTAATGCTATCGCTGTGGCTCATCCACACTCGCGTAGGAGAAGGGACCTCTTTCCAGAGGGGGGAAGGAGCTGTAAGCTCAAGGAGGGCAGGTCCATACTCGCGCGCATGACTTTCTACTACTGAGCCTCCTCCTTTGGTGGCGATCCACTGGGCGCTGTAACAGATAGCTAAAATGGGCCTTTGTCCTATCCACTCCTCAGGAAGGGGTGGCCCCTTTGAGACAGAAGCATAACTTCCTGAAAAGACGAGCCCCTTGACAGATGGAGGGAGAAAAGAAGGGAGCTTATTCCATGGCAAAAGCTCGGCGTAAACCCCGAGCTCTCGGATTCGCCTTACAATGAGGAGACTATACTGCGAACCAAAATCTACGACCCAAGCCTTTTCCACTTAGCTCCCACGAGCTGCAAGGAAGTGTCGTTCCGCTTCTTCCCAATTCACGATATTCCACCAAGCCTTGATGTAGTCGGCGCGGCGGTTCTGATACTTGAGATAATAGGCATGTTCCCACACATCTAATCCTAAAATGGGCTTGCCTCGAAACTCACTGATATCCATAAGAGGATTGTCCTGATTGGGGGTAGAGCCGATCTCTAGCTTCCCCTCGCGCCATACCAGCCATGCCCACCCCGAGCCAAATCGTCCAAGGGCAGCAGCCGTAAATTTCTCCTTAAAAGCCTCAAAACCGCCAAAAGTCGCCTCAAGGGCTTGAGCTAACTCTCCTATGGGCTTTCCAGAGCTGGTCGGGGTCATAATCGGCCAGAAAAAGCTGTGATTCCAGTGTCCTCCTCCGTTGTTTCTCACAGCCGTCCGAATCTCTTCAGGCAGCTTTGAAAGATTGGAGAGAATCTCTTCTAAAGATTTAGCAGCCCATTCGGGGTACTTCTCCAAAGCGCTTTTGAGATTAGCAAGATAGGTGCCATGATGCTTCTGATGATGAATCTCCATCGTCATCGCATCTATGTGAGGTTCCAATGCATTATACGGGTAGGGGAGGTTTGGCAGGATGAATTCCATGAGAACAAAGGTAAGCGATTATTTTTGTCTCTACTTGCCTCGTAGGGTTCATCGACTCCATCTCTCTCTAATCCTATGCACTTGTGGCGACTTAGTCGATTTATCCAGCGTCAATTAGGGGCTTTTTTGACTGAGAGACCAAAGGAGCGTTTTTTCTTTCTCACATTTGATGATGGGCCTTCAACTTCTACGGCTTTTCTTCTCTCACTCCTGGGTGAGTACAACCTGCAAGCGACTTTTTTCTGGCTTTGGAGCCGCTATCATGAGAGGCTTGTGGCATCCCTCTTACCTCTATTATGGGAGGGAAAGCACCAAGTGGGACTTCATGGACTCACTCACCTCAGTCTATGGCGGAGGAAGTGGAGCTCAGAGGAGCTAAAAAGAGCGGCTTTTTTGTGGGAACGAGCGGGGGTGCCTTTTATCTCCGCATTTCGCCCGCCATATGGGCATGTAAGGGGGCTAAGTTCCTTTGGTTTCCTCAAGCTGGTGCTTTGGGATTTGATGCCTCCAGATTTTCTAGGAATAGCAGGATGGGAAGAGGAGCTCTTAAGGCGACTGCGTGCGGGGGATGTTGTCGTTCTACATGAGAGAGAAGCTAATCGCAGAAGCTGGCAGCGACTCTTTGCCTTGCTAACAGAGGAAGGATGGAAAGCGAAGTGCCTTCCCCTTCCTCTGAGCATTAGTCAAACCGTTGTAAGCAATCAAGAAAAGAAACTTCTCTACGACAAGCCATATAGCTTCGCTCAGAGGAAATCTTCATACTTTGTATAAATTTGACAACTATGATGCTATCTTAATATTTTCTTTGGTTGTACTCTTGATAGTATGCATCAAGTCGTTTTAGAAGCTCAGAGTACTTATATCATGGGCTTTTCTAATCACCCAAGCATAGATATCTCCACGAGCGACTATCGTAAGGTGCCATCGGATTCTTGTCTCTGGCGTCACCTCCTACGAATGGATTGACTGCCAAACAGGGCAATTGGTCGGAGATAACTAGAGCTTCACTCCTGCTTAGTCAGGTTCCTGTAAGGTTCATACCTCTATTCGCCTTTAGCCTAATCCTACAGCGGGGCTGCTTGCGTACAGGCTTCCTCTGGGCTGGTTATATTCGGGTCTTATGCGTATGGACAAGAGGTGATTAACCGACACGAAGTTTTTGAGGGCATGGTGTCTCTTCAAGGACTTTGAATGGGAGCATATCTTAGTGGAAGTGGAGATGGGGTTTATTCGGAGCTGGCATGAGGTATGGCTTATTTGCTGAGGGTTGTATGGGGCATTGGGTTTTTAGCGGGGGGAGCCGCCCATTGCGGCGGGCCCCCCGAAAAAACACAACCACCAAAACAGACCCCCCTAGGTTGGGGCAGCCACC
>JANXAJ010000030.1 GCA_025062295.1 Bacteroidia bacterium
ATGAGATTACTCACATCTTGTGCACGCTGTTCAAAGGTGTAAGGACCCTCCCAGTTCCATGCGCTGCCATACCCCCGCAAATCGGGCACCAGCACCCGGTAACGCTGGGCAAAGCTACCTTCCACTGGCATAAACATCCCCCCGTCCACCATGTATCCATGTAGAAGTACAAGCCATGGACCATGGGTTCCCAATCGCTTATGTGGAAGAAGCCGGCTCATGATACTTTGGAAAGATTAGGGATATTACGATACTTAGCCCTAAGGTGATCAGAATAAAAGCCAGCGACCACTGCGCTGATACATGAAGATGGAAAAGTTCCTGAAACATCTTAAGCCCAATTCCAATAAGGACAATAGAGATTCCATATTCCAGTGCCCAGAATCGCTCTATCCCAGCTGCTAAGACGAAGAACATAGACCTGAGACCCATGACTGCTAAGATATTTGAGCTGAAAAGAATATCCTCATCCCGAGTGATTGCGAAAGCCGCTGGAATAGAATCTATCGCAAAAAGAAGGTCTGTAAATTCCACCATAAGAAGGGCTAAAGCAAGTAAGGTAAAGAATCGTTTCCCTCGTCTGGTAAGGATAAACCGCCCTTCGTGTGGGGCGGTAGTGATCCTCAAATAGCGGCTCAGCACTCTCAGTAGAGGGCTTTTGCTTAGGTCTGGCGGCTCTTCCGAACGGAAAAAGAGATTTTTAATCCCTGCCCATATTAGGAAAGCCCCAAAGATATAGAGTATCCACTGAAACTTGCGTACCAGAAGCGTCCCAGCAAATATAAATATCCCTCGCATAATGATCGCCCCTACTACCCCCCAGAAAAGTACACGGTGATAATAGGGGGGATCTATTGAGAAATACCTAAATATAAGTAGGATTACAAATATATTATCCATTGATAAGGCGTACTCTATCACATAAGCTGAATAGTATTCAGCTGCAGCTGCTCCTCCCTTCTGAAAGAACACAAATATCCCGAATGCTAAGGCAATAAAAACTATCAAAAGAGACTGCCATATTGCCTGACGAAAGGTCAGAGCTCGGGCGTGCTTGTGGAGAAACCCCAGATCTAAGAAGAGATAGCCTGTTACGACGGCGATAAAGCCCCATAAGACTGGATGCTCAAGCATAAATGCGTTTGGATATAGCCAAAAGTACGATTCCTATCAGGCTGCCGAAGAGCCATCCTCCTATAATATCTCCTGGATAATGAACCCCAAGATACACTCGGGTCAAGCTGTGAAAAGCTACCCAACTCAGCCCTATTGTCCAAAGAAAGGGAGAGCGAAAATGACCGGCAAAAGCCACCACACCTGCAGTGGTGTTTGAAGCGTGCCCAGAAGGAAAGCTATAAAGTCCTCCCTTGTAGCCCCGAATGAGACGAACCTTTCCCAATAGTGCAGGATCATGCGAGGGACGCTGCCGTCCAATCAAGGGTTTGAGAATTCGGCTGCTAAAAAAATCGGATAGTCCCACTGCTATAATAACCGTCAAACATGCTCTAAGTAGCTGATCTCGGTGTCGCCAAGCAGCCCATAACACTCCAATACAATAGAGAGGGAGCCCTGCCCACCCTTTTGTCCCATACCACATAATCATATCCCATATGCCTCCCCCTTTGCTATTAATCCATAGAAGTAGCTGAACATCTAATGATTTGAGCATCTCTGTCATAAGGAGATACACAAAAAGACAGGGTAAAGAAATAAAAAGGTTACTATCGCTTCTCAGGTGAATCCACCTCAAGCTGAGCGTTAGGGGTTTAGCTTTCGGACTCTGATCGGTGTCTGCTTTTATATGTGCGGTGCTTAGGGACAATTACTTTTTTTCCTAACCCTCTGAAACTGGTAGAAAACATCCAAGCACTCTTTGTGGAAAGGGGATGCGTTCAAGCTCTTATAGAAGAGGGTTCTTTCGTCCTTCTAATCTACTTGCGATGCGCTGGAGATATTCCGCAGGAGACTCTTCGAAGTCAGGGCTTTTTGATCTTGATTCAAGGAGAGCTTCGTATTCCTCTTGGAGTCGTTGAAGCTCTTGCTTGAGATACTGATTCTCTGTCTCCAAATGGGAGAGTCGCTGGGAGTGTGCTAAGGTCAGCTTATAAGCTTTATACAGTAGAATAAATCCCACTAAAAGTGCAATACCTATCATAATTTTTGCTGTGAGAGAGGAGGTTCAGCAGAGAAAGAACCTTCTATGAAACGCTCCCAATCTACACTAGCCACAATCGTTTCTAAGTTTTGGACTCGTTGGCGTAGATTCTCATTTTCACGCTTGAGCTGGCGCAGCTCGCGCTCCATCTCTCGCAGCCGTTCTGGGGGGAGGGGAAGTCGTTCTCTATGTTTCAGCCACAGCTGGTAGCCAGCCAAGACGAGACCCCCAATCACTGGCAACCCAATAACAATTAGAACGATGAGTACCTCTGTCATATCCTGTCTAAGATAGGAGGATTTTTTGTAACTTATAACCGTATGATTCAGCCAGCTCCGGGGGTGCTCCTGATTGCGGAGCCGTTTATGCCTGATCCTAATTTTGCGCGAACGGTCGTTCTTCTCGTGGAGCATAATATGCATGGGAGCTTTGGGGTGATTCTGAATCGTCCTGCCCCCGTTCAGGTTCGGGAGGTTACAGAATTCTTCGGAGATATTGAGCATGGCTTATACCTTGGGGGACCTGTGGAAACGAAAGTCCTTCATGTACTTCACGCTCTTCCCCCTTTGGAATCGCATAGCCAAAAGGTAATGGACAACCTGTATTGGACAGCGGATATGCGAGCTATTCGGGGAGTGTTGGCTGCCCGTCACATTCCCGACACTATGCTTCGCTTTTATGCAGGATATGCAGGCTGGGCGCCAGGTCAGCTTGACAGAGAAATTGCATTCAACTCATGGATTTTGGCTCCTGCTCGTCGGGAGTATGTCTTCGCTACCGATGTAGGAAACCTCTGGAAGCGGGTATTGACAGATATGGGGGGAAAATACGCCTTCATAGCGACATTCCCCCCAGATCCACGGCTAAATTGATTTTTTCGCTGAGCGTCAGCCTCTGCCACACCGTCTATTTTAGACTGAGGCGCATAGCCTCTTTAGAAGGCACTCGGGAGGATCTACGGATTTCAGGGGGAGTCCTTCTAGAAACCCGAGACTTATAAGGGGCTTGATTCCTATGTCTTACTGAATCAGAAGACGATGATGCAGGACTTTCTCACCCTGCCGTACCTCTAAGATATACAATCCCTCAGGGAGAGGCGGTAGTAGGAGCGGGAACCGAGGCTTTGGTTCTATATCCATCTCCTCATATATAAGCAGCCTTTTTGTCAGGTCGTATAAGCGGATTTCTGCTCTACCTGGAAGGGAAGAAGAGATATACACGCTATGGCGAGTCGGATTCGGAAATATGTGAATGAACCTACTCCAGTCAAGGGAATTCACCGTCGTGTCGGTCGTATCTACTGGGGCAGGACGAATGTTGATAGTTACAAAGAGAGTATCTATTTTGAGGCAGTCTCCATTCCGAGTTACTAACACGACTGTGTCGGCTGTATCGCTAGAAGTATAGCACACAGTGTGAGGGCCTGGGGTCTGATAAAGATTGCCTTGAATGTTCCATTCATATGAATAGGAGGATTGGACGGGTGAAGGCACATACTGCACACATACTGTATCCTCTCCCTCTATTTCAGGATAAGGGAAGTCAGGATAGGAATATGGGCTTCCATTCACTAGGATGACTACATCGGGGAGGGAGTCCACAATCACATAAATTGTATCTCTTGGTATAAGTGTGGGCGGCGCACAGTAGGATAAGTTTGCTGCTCTTATCTCTACTAGGATTGTATTGATGCCAGGGGCATTGAACTGGGGCATGAATAGCGGTCCATCTACTCCCATCTGGGGCTGGCCATTGACATACCATATGTGTCTCAAAGCAGGGTTTGTAATGCCCGTATTGAGGGTGTCTCGCACAAACCCACCACGCCAGCATACTCGGCTGGTATCGTTTGAGAAGAACGGAGGCTGAGGTAATGAAGGAGCATTTGATGGATTGTACCTATACTCTTGCACCTGAAGCACGAAAGGCCCCGTTTGCGCAGAGTAACCCTCCACGATGATGATAAGTGTGTCTCCTGCTTGGAGTCTCATGCCTTCGCGATAACCAGTATTACCAAAGACAGAACGGGCACCTGTTGCATTGGGATCATGGTAGATATTTAGGGCAGCCTGAGCAAAGGTAGAAAATCCACCACATATCCCTCCATCGGTGTAGAGAGTTCTCCCAGTGGAGAGATTGATAACGTGCAAATAAAGATCATTTGAGCTTCCAAAATTTGTAGAGTTACAAGTGGAGACCCGAATAGAATCTAAGCATTCTCTTAGAACATACATGTAAAATACGTCGGGTGAGTTTTGATTCCCTGGTCCTGTATACGTATCCGTAAAGGGAGGTAGATTGTTTCCATTCACGGTTGTGTCAAGACGAGTGGGTATGCGGGGGGTAATGTCCAATGGATCCAAGATAGTATTTCCGGTCGCTGTAGCAGTCAAGACAAGGACATTTGAGTAAGAGGGAGAAAGGTTAGAGCAGCCTGTCGGTGGGAGCGCAGCTAATCGGAGCCAGTAAGTACCAGGTTGAGAGGGTGTATAGGTGAAGGTGGAGCCTGTATATGGAGAGAGCACATTCCATCCTCCTGCAGCGGAAGAGTCTTGCCACTGGGCTGGGAGAGACACCGTGCCTGTTACAGTGATAGTAAAGGGGGTTCGAGCTGGCTGGCTGGTGGTAGGCGTGGAGATGGTGCCAGGATTGAGAGTGAGGGGGCAGGTCGCTGTTCCTGTGACGACATTTGAGGTATCATTTGTCAAATTTCCTGGACAGCTTGCGTGATACCGAGCCACTCGAGCCACAAGACGAAACTGATGAGGGCCAGCCTGAAGTGGTGTGTACTCCAAGGGATCTCCTGTATAGATTGCGACTGTAGTCCATGAGGTCCCTCCATCAGTGGAAACTTGCCATTCTGCGGGTAAGGTTACTGGGTCATTCGGCGTTACTGTAAAGGCCTGCTGTCCCGTTATGACGCTTGGTGGGGCGAGACTAATGCTTCCTGCCGTGATCTCCGTAGGACAGGGTGGCACGGGCATTTCATCTGCTCCGATATCCAACGCTCCTGGCGTTCCAGTCGGGCGAGTCTCCCCATCTATATCTGTGGATATTGTGATTGGTGTCGTGATAAGGGCACCACCTCCTTCCACCTCAGACTCAGCCGCTGACATTGGCAAGTGTAGATCTGTAGCAGATAAAAAAGGAAAAGGAGTCGTATACTGCTGGCTATTCTGCTCCCGTCCAGTTGCTGTTGCCCACCCACTCAGGTTCGTATAGCGATTCGTTCCAAGCGCCCCAATGAATGCATACTGCAAGCCATTTGAATTGCTTACATGGTATGCATTATTGTCAAGCTCTGCAAAAACGGCTGCACTACTTCCTTCATAAGCGATTGCAACTGTTGTCCGATTAGAGGTGCCAGCACCTGCCGGCGTCAGTGTATTTTGAAAAAGGTTATTCTTCACATAAATACCGCCGCTGATGTTACTCCGAATAGCCAAGCAGGAGGGAGTAGAAGTAAATGGAGGAGAAGAAGTAGCAGGGGTTCCATACAGGTGTATAGAGTTATTATACACATAAACCCCTGCGTTTGAGTTAGAGGTGCCATCTAAGAGAATGCCATAAGCATTCCATGTGCCAGCTGGACCGCTCCATCCATCACTCAAAATCCCAGCGATGAAGTTATTGTAAATATAGATGTTAGCATTTGGGGTTTGACCGACATGCACTCGGATCCCTACAGCGTCCCATCCACCTGTACCAGCATACTCTATGCTATGAACCCAATTTCCAGTGATGTGAGTATTGACGCAGGGTGCTGGATTAGGGAAAGAAATGCTAGCAAGAGGGGGATATCCTACAGAGATGCCTGTATAACCATAGTAAGTATCGCTACTGGCATTGAATACGGTGTCCTTTTCTATGAAAAGATCCTGTTGAAAAGCGGTGACAATGCCTGCACAGTATGAATTCTGCCCACCCCAGCTGCGTGCCAGATTTGGGTGACCCACTTTGCATCCTCGGATCTTATTATTGAGATCAGGTTCTGTTGCTGATTTTCCGTAGAGGATTATCCCTTCTTGGACTCTATAGACCCAGCAATTCTCTATTAAGTTGTTATTATTCCCACCTACAGGGGCCGGGGAAGCCAGAGAAGCAGCTGAGCCTAAGTAAATGCCTACCCGGGTGGAGTTTTTATTTCCTCCATCCACCTCTAAGTTTCGCAAGACTATGTTCTGGCATGGGGCGGTAGAGGAAGGGATGAGTCCTATAACCCCTACACCAGGATCAGGACTTCCGATACGAAATCGCAGTAGCCGACTCGGACCCCCATCGACTACAAAATTGCTTATTCCGTTGAAGCGAAGGACAAACCGCTCTGATGAGATAGGTGAGGGATCTAAAGATACTTCAGCAATGGTAGTTCGGGTAGGATGAATCGTCAGAGTCACTGTGTGGGTCTCCATGCCTGGATAGGGATTAAGAATCAGGGAAGAAACGGTATTTGGGTCTTCTCCACTGTAAGAAGGGAGAATTTCAAAGGTAACACTACCTGAAATGCCCTGTGTCATAAGGGCATTGAAGGCTTCATCAATCGTAGGATAATCGCCATCAGTTCCGATGGTATAAGTTCCACTTAGTTGGGCCCACACTTGCCCAAGCAGAGAGAGAGAGGCGAAGAGGATGCTAGCTCTCATTTCCAGCAAAGATACTATTTAAGGGGAAGTTTCTGATAAAACCGAGGCGGCTTCCAGCCAGGCGAGGTACTTTTTCCCTCTCTGCACGAGCCAGAAGCGCCCTCTTAGAGGTGAGATTCTATACAAAGGCAGGTTTTCTTCTTGGAGTTTATGACGATTCACAGAAAGGCCGCCCTGCCGGATAAGCTGACGCAATTCAGACTTGGAGCGAAGGAATCCTACCTGTACAAGCGCTTCTCCAATAGGAAGATCGGGACGAGAATCATTGAGCTTGTAGTGGGGCATTTCAGAAACGACAGTTTGAAAGAGTGACTCCGATATCTCCTCTAAAAGTTTTAGGTCGCCCTTGTCAAAAACTATTTCTGAGACTTGCTGAACCGTTCGGGCTATCTCCTCTCCGTGGATACGAGCAGTCATCTCATAAGCTAAAGTGCGTTGGGCTAAGCGCTGCTCAGGCGCTTGCTCGTGAGCCTGCAGCACTTCTTCCACCTCCTCCTCAGACTTCCAGCTGAAAATGCCCATCAGCCGTCTCATCTCCGCATCGGCTTGATTGAGCCAGAACTGATAAAATCGGTATGGACTTGTCTTTTGAGCGTCAAGCCAGATGGTCTCGCCTTCAGCGGTCTTTCCAAACTTGACTCCATCTGCCCGTGTCAGAAGTGGGCAAGTCATCCCATATGCTTCAATCCCCAGGCGCTTTCGGATGAGCTCAATTCCCGTCGTAATATTGCCCCACTGATCAGCCCCACCGATTTGAAGGCGGCAGTTTCTGTGGGAGAGAAGGTAATAAAAATCATAAGCTTGTAGCAAAGTATAACTGAATTCTGTGAAAGAAAGCCCACTTTCAAGACGAGATTGGATGGTTTCTTTATTGAGGAGATAGCTGATTGTAATATGCTTCCCTATATCTCGGAGAAAGTCTATAAGAGAGAGCTGCCCAAGCCATTCAGAATTATCCAAGAGCGTGAATGCAAAGGGGATAATTTTTTGAACTTGCTGAGCTAACTTCTTCTTATTCTCCTGAATAGTTTCTTCAGGTAGAAGTGGGCGTTCTACGTTTCGTCCAGAGGGATCCCCTATCCGTGCAGTGGCCCCTCCTATAACAATGATAGGATGAATGCCATAGGTCCCAATATGACTTAGGAGTTGGAGCGGTACGAGATGACCCACATGGAGAGAATCAGCTGTTGGGTCTATCCCAAGGTAAGCAGCCTCAATTGCTTTGGGATCTGCTGGCAAGGGCGTGAAATCTTGGATCAGGAAGCGTCGTCTGAGTTTTTCTATCCATTGAGCCACAGGTACGAAGTTAGAGAAAGAAACAAAGAATTCTTCTTTGTTATTTAGGCTTATGGCTCGTACCATAAGGCTTCTTGTTCTGGTAGGACTTGTGAGTGCTCAGCAGGACCCAGCTACGCTTGCTCTCCTTTACAAATACGATGTGAAATTCTGGTGGCTCAACCTTGAGGTTTCTCATACTTCTCGGCAGCTTGGTCCCTCATGGGTGCTCTCTCGGTTAGAAGTGAAAGCGCCTTTCTTGGATACCCTTGCCTTTGAACTTCACAATAGCTTGATAGTGGATTCTGTCAAGGTCAATGGCGAAGCGCTCAGTTTTATTCGGCGAGGGCACACTGTACGCATTCCACTCAATCCCTCCCTTCCTCAGGGTGCCTTAATTGAAGCTATAGTATATTACCGAGGAGAGCCTCCATCACCGAGTGGAAGTCTTTCTGGCCTCTTCAATCGCCAATCTCCTACCTGGGGGAATCAAGTTACATGGACCCTTTCCCAGCCTTTTGGTGCCCTCACTTGGTGGCCGACAAAGCAAATTCTTCATGACAAGGCCGATTCGCTCTGGACCTTTCTCACAGTACCCCTCGGAACCCGGGCAGGAGCTGTAGGACGCTTAGAAGGAGTAGATACCCTTCCGAATGGAAAGGTTCGCTTCAGGTGGAAAAGTAAGTATCCTATCACCTATTATTTAGTCTCCTTTGCTGTCGCAGAATACATAGACTATAGCTTCTATGTCTCTCTTCCAAATATCCCTCAGCCTGTTTTAGTGCAAAATTATATCTATGATAATCCTCAGACCTTGCCCTATTTTATTGATCAGATTGATACGACAGCAGCCCTTATGAGAGAATTTTCTTTGGTGTATGGTCCTTATCCTTTCTGGGAGGAGAAGTATGGGCACATGATGGCGCCTTTCAGTGGAGGAATGGAGCATCAAACTATGACGACTCAAGGGTTTTTTAGCTTCACTTTGACGGCTCATGAGCTTGCCCACCAATGGTTTGGCGATTGGGTGACCTGCGGCAGTTGGCAGGATATTTGGCTGAATGAGGGGTTTGCTACCTATAGCGAATACATCGCTCTTGAGGCTTTAGGTACACCTACTGAAAGGCGGGAGTGGCTCATTCAGGTCCATGATGATGTGGTGAGCGAACCCAATGGCACGGTATGGGTACCCGATACCCTTCAGGAAGGGCGCATTTTCTCTGGTCGTCTCTCTTATCATAAGGGAGCCTATCTCCTACACATGATTCGGTTTCATCTTGGAAATGATTCGCTTTTCTTTTCTATCTTGAGAGATTACCTTTCAACTTATGGGGGCGGCAATGCATGGCTTCAGGATTTCCGTAGCTATTTAGAGGCGCGGACAGGCGAAAGCTGGGCGGGTTTTTTCCAGCAGTGGTACTATGGGGAAGGATTCCCAATTTTTTCCTGCGTATGGAATGAAAGTGGGGGGACTTTATGGCTCGTGCTACGGCAGCGAGGAAGCTGGCAGGCAAGCGTGCCTTTCTTCAAGACTCCCTTAGAGATTCAAATCCAGCGTCAGAGTCGTCCTGACACCTTGCTGCGACTTACTATCACACAGCCAGTTCATACTTTCTCCATTGAAGGTATCGGTTCAGTTCGGCAAATCCTGATAGATCCCTCATATTGGATTCTTCGACAGATTGATACTCTACGGCGCGATCTTTCCTTAGGGATGCCTTCTGGACGAGCACCCCTTTTGATAAGTCCTCATCCGATTGCCTCAGGTGGTGTGGCGTGTCTTTCGCTCCCCTCACCAGGTCAGATAGAGATTAGGGACAGCTGTGGACGATGTGTAGAAAGACTGAATCCTCAGAATCGCATCTTCTACTGGCAGGTGGGGCTATCTCCTGGTCTTTATGTTTTGCGATGGCAGGGGCTCAATGGCGGGGAGGGTGCGATTCCTCTTCTGGTGATTCCTTAGATTGCTAAGGGATGTTCTTTGAGTTTTTTCCCGTAATATAGGGATGCTGGACTGTCCAGAGCGTCCTATTTTAGTGACCCACCATCACTTCATACTGCAAGCCAAGCTGGAAGCCGATGAGGCGATAGTGGGTCGGCTTGCGCTGTGGGTCATAAAGGGGTGTCTCTTGAGTTCCTAAGCGAAAATCTTTTTTTTCTATGTCTCTGAGAGAGCGTTCGTAGGAGAGGAGTCCTAAAATCCATACTTGGGGTGTGAGCCGAATGCGTATGCCGCCTGCCATACTGAGGGATGGGACGATTCGCTGATACACTTGAAGGAGGAGAAGACGATCATTAGGATTCGTGCTTTTCTCTAAATATCCCAAGATGCGCTGGATGATTTGGGGTGAGATGAGTCCTCCCACGGGGACGCTATCCCCTTGAAAGCTCAATTCGGTTTGTGTGAGGAAGTTGATGCCCGGGGCGAAGCTGAACCAGACTCCCCATCCCTCTCGGGCATACTGAGGTTGGAAAGTCGCAGCTGTGCGTAGGTAGTGGAGAGTGATTCCCGCTGCATAAGGCTCGCTGAGCCTACCAATGCCGTAGTAGCTCTGGCCCACCCCTTGATAACCCACTTCAATCCCCGTAACAAGATGTGGCGTCCATCCCCAACCAAAAAAACCGATAATCCCTACCTTCTGAGTAGGGCTGAGGGTGGTGAGAGAAGATTTTTGATCAGTAGAGGAGATAAAGCGAGAATGAGTCAAGTGAAGGCGAGCCCCCATGCTGAGAAGGTTTTGAGCAAAAACCGGGGCTAAGAGTCCTATTTGATAGATCCTCATTCTACAAAGGTAAAAACTGCAAACTTACTTTTGCGGCAGATGGCAAGATGGGATGTAAGTGGGGCGGTCCCTCATAAACGAGCTATCCAGCGGGCAGTCCGGGCGCTGAAGCAAAATGGGCTTGTGCTCTATCCTACAGATACCAGTTATGCGATTGGATGTGTGCTCTCTTCTAAAAGTGCATTTGAACGGTTGTGCCAACTTCGGGGAGTTCGTCCGGAGAAAAGTCTTTTTTCTGCTTTCTTGCCGACGGTAGGGGCTATTGGGCAGTATGCGCTCGGTGTGGATACTCCTACTTACCGCCTTCTCAAGCGGCTTTGGCCGGGTCCTTATACCATTATCTTGCGACCAGGACCAGCTATCCCTCGCCACTTATGGCATCGGCGGACTATGGGGTTTCGGGTCACGACTCACCCGATTGTTCAAGCTATTCTAAATGAGCTACAAGAGCCCATCATTACTGCCAGCGTCCCTGAGCAGCAGCGAGAGACATATACCAGTCAGGTGGAAGAGGTACTGGATATGGGTGAGCTTGGGCTTCAGCAGACGACGGTGATAGACCTAAGTGAGGGCTTAGAAAGAATGCGTGTATTACGAATCGGGGCTGGACCCGTGGGAGAGCTCGCTCCCTTCCTCAGCCTTTCGCAGGCTTTCCAAGAAGCGTAAAAGCGTCTCTCGGCAAATGCCTAAGTCTACCTCGCCATTTTCTCTGATCCGAGGAGAAAGTCCCTGAAGCTCTGGCGGTAGCATAAGCGGACGCCTTTTCCGACGACCCCGAGGCACACAAAGCATAACATAAGTTCTCTTTTCATGATTTCCATTTAGCTTGAACGGTTTAGTTCCTTCTCTCAAGAGGTAATAGCTACTTCCTCCAGAAGGAAGGCACGGGATTCTGAAGTGCTACACCGCATTCTGCTCTGAGGAGGACTGCCTCTCAAAGAGAGTGGGCTGCCCTCTTCTCCGAAAAGATAGGAGATTGTAGGACGGCAGGGGTGGCTTATCTCGGAAGAAGCGAAGAAGTCCTGCTTGGAATGTTTTCTCTATAGTGAGAGCGAGGGGGCCTGTGCCTTGAAGGCGTCTTCCCCACATACTGTCATTCAGTTGTCCTGAATGGCACTGAGCTATAAGGTGAAGAATGCGTTCAGCTCGGTCTGGCAGCTTCTCTCGAAGCCATGCCTCAAAGATTTCTGAGAGGGCTCCATTGAGTCGCACGATTGTATAGGCAGCTGCTTGTGCTCCTGCTTCCGCAGCTGCTTTTAGTATCGGAAGTATCTCCTCGTCTGTCAACCCTGGAATAATCGGTGCTACCATGACGCCAGTGGGAATCCCGACAGAGCGCAGCCGACGAATTACCTCCAAGCGCCGTTCTGCTGCAGCTGTCCGCGGCTCCAGCAGACGCCGAACCTCCTCCCGAAGCGTTGTTACAGTAATGTACACATGGAGGAGATTGTGCTGTGCAAGCCCTTGAAGGATATCTAAATCCCTCAAGATAAGGGCATTTTTGGTTATAATGCTTACAGGATGCCGATACTTCAAAAGGATCTCCAGTAGTTTTCGGGTAAGCTGAAAGCGTCGCTCTATTGGCTGATAGCAATCTGTGTTTCCAGCGAGCATAATCGGATGAGGCTGCCAAGTAGGACGAGCCAGCTCTTCCTCAAGAAGTTGAGGAGCATTCACTTTTACAAGGATTCGGGTCTCAAAATCTATCCCAGCCGAAAATCCCCAATACTCATGACTATTGCGAGCATAGCAATAGATGCATCCATGCTCACATCCTGCATAAGGATTCATGGAGTAGACGAGGGGAAGGTCTGGACTTTCTATTTTATTGATAATCGTACGGGCTTTGATAGGAAATATCTGCAAAGAGGCTTGGTCGGGAGCAAGTGGTCTCTCGTATTCGTATCCAATAGGATCAAATCGATTGAGCGGATTATGACGAGCCCCGCGGCGCATGCCTATAAAAATCAGGCTCTGCCTTCCTTGAGCTGTGGACAAGATGAGGAAAAGTCTAAAGAATCAGCATCATGAACTATCCGTACTTACGGTTTACGAAGCATAAAAGCAAGATGCCTCTGGGAGGGAGAGTCTGTACCAAGGCAGGGCGGCCGCTGCTTACCTCTGTTACAGAGGTTCTTTGCTATCTTAATCAGGAGAGTATGCCTGTTTTCGCCCTGGGATCCGCCTTAGGAGATCAATGGCGTCGTTTTACGAGGACCCTCCTACCGAGGAAAAAGATTTGCAAGAAAAAAGAACATGCAAAACTCCTCTGAGAGGCATCGTACATGCCTGCGGTAGAAGAGTATGGTTGGATGGCTCAGAGGAGCCCTCTCATGGAGCTTCCGAAGAAGAGAGAAGTCAAACTCTCCATAAGGAAGGGATAGGAGAGAGATTACTGTCTCTCAATGTAAAGCCATAGGCGTGCTTGCCTGTATTCAGCAGAAGGGATTGCGAGTGCCAGAACGAGGTAGCAGTTCTCTTTTAGATTTAGCTAAGAAAAACTCTCGTCCTACTATGGCAACCTAAGCATTTTTTGGTAACCTAATACCACCTCCTCGGCACCTATCCATTCCAGCAGATAGAGCCCTGCTGGCAGGTGAGGGAGAAAGAAGGTATGAGTTCCTGCCTCAGAAGGTTCCCTGATTTCCCATATGATGGTGCCTGAGAGGGAGCGAAGGCGCAGACCCTCAAAACTTGTCTCTGAACCCACTATGAGGGCTTCTTGGAAGGGTGAGACAGCCCAGAATCCTCTTTTTGATGGTTCAAATACCTTTTCTGGGGGGAATCGATAGGCTAAAGGGGGTGGGGCTCCAACGGCTAAGCCTGAGAACCCATCAAATCTGCCCCATATCCACTGACCTGTCGCTCCATACGGTCCCACTGCCCGAGTGCCGCTTAGCTGATAAGTAGGCGAGGGAGCAGTAAATTCACTACTGATACTACCTTGAGTTTTGACTACATAGGGAGCGGTATTCCAGCTCTGTCCAGTTGCCGCAGTATATCCATTCACCTCTGCATTTGTATAGTAAAGGGTTATGTGATAAGGGTTCGTTCCGGTTGAAGTAGGAATCACTCGAAAGGTTTTATCTGTTACGTATTGAGCGGCTGTATGCCCAGGACGAAGGGCTTGGGCAGAGGTGCCTGTACGATCTATCTGTATTTGAGTACAGCCATAGTTCAGATCTCCCTGATTGGCGAGGCACATCATTAGCTCTCCATCCGCACTGCTATAAGCATAGAGGGAGTCCCAAGGACCAAAATACACAGTCGTAGAAGCCAAAGCCGTTTCAATTGAGGGGGTTTTGCGACCATACAAAACAATATTGTCAATCGCTAAGGGTGGTTGAGTTCCTCCTGTATTCTCATTATCCCACCGCCAAGCAAGCCAGAGGTTAGGTTGGTTCCAGGTGGCTGGTGGAAGGGGGACAAATACTCGGCGGACCCGATTGGGATATCCATATAGGCTCTGCGATCTGAGCATGCTCGCTAAGGCGCAGGTATTATTTGCCCATGCACACCCGATGAGGGGCTGAAACCCAGCGGTTGCCGAGGTGGTAGAGTAGAAGAGACGTCCGAAGTCCTCCAAAACCGGAGACGTGTATTCGCCACCCACCAGCACATCAAAAGCAAGGACGAGGTTGGAGGCGCCAGTTGTATTGAGAGAGGGAGAGACAGCTGCCACTCGGCTAGTAGAGGTCAGGGTATAAGTGTGAGGTGGAGGCGAGGCAGTGGAATTATTAGTGATATATAGGGCATACCCAGATCCCATCGCTGTCCCTGTGCCTCGCACCCAGCTATTAGAGCCAGCTGTTATAGTTAGCTGCGTAAAACCTCCTATTCCTGCCTCAAAGTCTTCCCGCCAGAGGATGACCTCAGGTGGGAAAAAGTCGTTGTCCTCTATCCACAGTCGGTAGCGTCGCCTATTGGAGGGAATTATGGCAGGACCTGCATTGACAGAGAGAAGAAGATCAACATACCGTGTAGGCTCTATTGCTTGATCGTCAAAGACTCGGACTAAAGCGTTTTGGGAAGCTGTGCTGCCTGCAGGAAAGGTCAGTGTAGGGGTAAGGATAGCGAAGTCTATGTCCTCGCGGGCTGTGCTTGTGGATGCGGCTGCTACTGATACCGTTACATTAGCGGTAGGAGCGGCAGAAATTTGGATGGGTATCTGAAGGTCGCGATAGCGTCTGCAGTCGCCTGCAAGTAAGGGCCATGTAAGTTCCTCTCGCCATACCACTCCTGAATCTTGCCAAAAGACCATCGGCTGATGGGTGATGCGTATGTTATCTATCCAAATGCAATTCCCATAGCGGTTGATGGTAACGAAGCGGAGTCGGATGCGCTGCCCTACATAAGAACTTAGGCTGATCGTGCGTGTTTGCCACTCTCCAGCGGCACTGGGCACAAAGCGAGCAGTAGTATTAGTTCCTGTGGCTAAGGCTGCCCCCGATTGTTGAAAGAGAGGTGTGGCTGCCCACGTGGTGCCGCAAGCTGTAGCCACTTCAACCCGAAGCTCGTCATTACTGCTATTGTCGTAGCGTCGGTAAGCCACATCAAATCGGAGCTCTACATTCGCTGGGGCTCCTCTCAGGTCTATCAGAGGAGTGTATAGCTCGTCTCGCCGTTCAGTCTGTGAATAGGCCCAGCAATTCACGAAAAGAGCTATGGTACGCTGCCCATCTGCCCCTATACAATGAGCCGGACGCCAAGTGTAGCAGTCGTTGTTCGGGTCTACAACTCGCCACAAATGAGGGGGTAGAGGTTGCCCTTCCCATCCATGCTCAAAGGTCTCATAGAGAGGATAGAATCCATCATGGATGAAAATTCGGGTGGAAGTGGTATCCTCTGTTCGGTCGGGGTCGTTAGAAAGGTTGGTACAGGCTGTGAATAGGTATTCACCCGGGCTATTCAGGTCAATCCCTGTGAGGGTGAAGGAAGTGGTACTTCCTCCAGCTAAGTTGCCTGTCCAGGTTTGGGTTTGCCATGCACCACCGTTTAGTTGGTAAGCCACAGGGATGGCATTGAGCGCATTTGTACCGTTATTACGCAGGATAGCAGAAAAGTTATAAATGCCTGGGCAGAGGTCTTGAGGGAGAGGCAGGTCTATTAAAGCGGCATCGGTCGCTGCGGGAGGTACAAGAGCAGGTGAAGTGATAAGGGAGCGGCGCCTTGGACAATACTCCAGCACGACTCGCATGCGGAGAGCCTGGTCTAAGGTAAAGATATTCATACAGGCATCATCAGAATAGTCCATATAGTTTTCTATCATTCGCCGTACTCCAGGTACACAGGAGGGCGGATTGGAAGCACAGTTGTACAAAGCATCTGCACAATCCGGCGTATCATCGCAGAAGTCATCAGGTGTGCAATCCCCAGCGGTTACGTTATCTCCCCACGTATGGCGCAGTCCCAGCCAGTGGCCTACTTCATGCGTGGTAGTCCTGCCTAAGTGATAAGGCGGATTAAGGCCTGTAGAACTTTTCTGAGCCGAGCCGAAGGCAGTATATAAAATGACCACGCCATCTGTATTCGCTCCAGGCTCACATGGTCCCATTCCTTGATCTCCAGGTAGCCCTAAAAGACCAGAGGCGGCGGGAAATTGGGCATATCCAAGCAGACCCCCTGATAGATCTGCCACCCAAATATTGAAGTAGCGTGTGGGATCCCACTGTGTAGCGGGCTTAATGGTGCCATCCATGTAGGTCATATTATAGGGTGGAGCATTCCAGCCCATGGTATTACGATTCCAGCGAACTATTCCCGTCGTGGGGTTGCCATTTGGGTCCCTCTTAGCTAAGACAAATTCTATACGAGTATCCGCACCCCTCGGGTCATTGTTCCAACCTGGCGTATTGGGTATGCGGCGAAAGTCTTCATTCAACACGGCGATTTGGTCATATATATTTTGGTCTGGAATGTTTCTGCCAGTGCCTATGGCTTCTCCATTGTGGATGACATGGACGACTACGGGTATGCGATATACTCCTCCAATGGTGCGTGCCCCCTCTTCCCCGCTCTTTAGTCGGGCCACTTTTTCCTTTATAAAAGGTTCTGCCTCTTCCAGTTTGGGCCACTCTGGATGAAGCGCTCGCATCAGGCTATCATGCTGCATCGTCCCACACCGAATCCAAAGGGACTGAGCCGCCAGCCATCCGCTCAGTGCCAGCAGAGAGAGAAGGGAGTGCATCCTAACAAAGATAGAAGATTTTCCTTCTTAAAACCAAAGCCCCCTCATACAGCAAAGCGAATGTACACTACATCCCCATCCTGGATGAAGTATTCTCTTCCCTCTACTCGCATTTTCCCGGCAGCTTTAGCGCCTTCTTCACCTTTGTAGCGGATGTAGTCTTCATATCTTATGACCTCTGCACGGATGAAGCCTCGCTCCATGTCAGAGTGAATACGACCAGCGGCTTCGGGGGCAGGGGTTCCGCTCGGCACTGTCCATGCCCGTACTTCTTTAGGACCAGCTGTAAAGAAAGTAATGAGTCCAAGCAGCTCATAAGCCCGTCGAACTAGCTGAGGCAAGGCAGGGGCGTCTAATCCGTAGAGAGCTAAGAACTCCGGGCGTTCAGCAGGTGGCAATTGGACTATCTGAGCCTCTAAAGCGGCGCATAGGATGAGAGCAGGCGCCCCCTCAGCCCGAGCCATCGCTTCTACCGCTTCGCTAAGGCAATTTCCTTTAGGTAAGCTCTGCTCATCTACATTCGCAATGTAGAGCACGGGCTTGAGAGTAAGCAGACGAAGGGAATGAAGGTAGTTTGCCTCCTCCTGGCTTAAGGTCAAGTTTCGCAGACTCTGTCCCTTAGAGAGATGGGCTTCAGCTCGGCTCACAATTTCCAGCTTCTTTGCCGCCTCTGATTGAGCCCCGAGACGAGCTTCCCGCTCTAACCGCTTTTGTAGTTTCTCCAGCGTCTCTAAATCTTTGAGCTGAAGCTCCATCTCCACAATCTCCTTGTCGCGCAGAGGGTCAGGTTTTCCTTCTACATGAACAATGTCAGGATCCTCAAAGCACCTCAAGACATGAAGAAGCGCATCCACTTCTCGGATATGAGCTAAGAACTGATTGCCCAGTCCCTCTCCTTCGTGAGCCCCTCGTACTAAGCCTGCTATATCTATGATGGTAAGAGTCGTAGGAGTGAGCTTGGCGGTAGGGAAAAATTTTGCCAGCTCTTCCAAGCGTGGGTCACTCACAGGAACAGTAGCTTTATTAGGCTCTATTGTACAGAAGGGATAGTTAGCTGCAGCCGCCAAAGCAGTACCTGCCAGAGCATTGAAGAGAGTAGACTTCCCGACATTAGGCAATCCCACAATGCCGCATGCAAAGCCCATCTTGGCAAAAATGCGCTAGTTCCTTCCCTTTTTCGGCTTGCAATTTCTGAAGGGTTCGCTCTTGAGTTCTTATCAAAGGCTTACTTAGGATGGTATTCTGCATTAGTTATGTGCGTGAAAAGTTCGCTCTTGAGTTCTTATCAAAGGCTTACCCTTTGCTGGCTTTTGTAGGGAATAGGTTCTACTAAAGAAGACCCGACACTCAGGGTTTAGTTTACCCCCTGCTCTTGAACTTCCAATGGGGGAAGCCTCCACTGCTGAATTACCTCTGGAAGAGGGGGCGTGAAGGCGGTAGAAGGCAAAGGAGCGCGAAGGATAAAAGCCAAAGTGGGTGCAATAGCAGTGATGGGAACTCGTTCATAAAAGCTTTGTGCTCGCAGTCCTCCTCCCCACCATATCAGCGGCACGTGAGTATCATAAGTCCAAATAGAGCCATGGGTAGTCCCCTGAGAGTAATTTTCTGAATCCAGCCAGCCGGGCGCGTATATCACTATCACTTCACCGCAGCGCGAGGCGAAAAAGCCCGCTTGTACCATCTCAAAGGCATAGAAGGTGCTTCCACCTCCACTCAATTCTTCGCTGGTGTAAGCCCAAATAACATGCGGCTGAGTCATTAGCCAACTTTTGAGGAGGCGAGCCGCCTCTCTCTTTTGAGCAGGGGAAAGCCATTCTGCTAAATAGAAATTTTGGTTCAAGAAAGCAGCAATGGGTGAAAGGCTCTCAGGCAGTCCAAGCTGGGCTCTGAGGTAGGCTTGCGCCTGCTCCAAGAGGGCTTTTTCAGGGAAACGCCCCATTCCAAAACCTTTTTCAGCTAAGATTTCTGGGGTAGGGGCGGCGCCGTGATCAGCTGTGAGAAATACCAGAATCTCTTCCTTTTTGAAGCGGCGGGCTAAATAGTCTAAGAAGAGTCCTAACTGTCGGTCAAGTTCATGATAAAGTGCTTCCAGTTCGCAGCTTTCGGTGCCAAAAAGGTGTCCTGCCAGGTCTGGACTGGAGAGACTAAGGGCCAGAAAGTCAGTGGTACGATGGCGACCGAGTCTCTCCGATTCAATTGCTTCTTGAGCCAGGCGAAAGGTAAGCCAATTCCCAGCGGGAGTGAGGAGGAGTTCTTCATAGGAAGTAGGGCGATGGGGAAACCTTGTGGTAGAATTCTTGCCGATTGTGCCTTCGTAGAGGCTTTCATCTTGACAGATGAGACGAGAAGGAAGTGTCCAATCAAGGCGCAGAAGGCTATCAGGGTATCTTCTCTGATTGAATCGCATGACCCATTCAGGTAGAGTATCGGTGTAATAGCTGCTGGTAACCCATAATCCTTCTCTTGAGTCAAACCAAAGGGCTAAAGTTCCAGCTCGTCCCGCTGGTAAAATCGCTGCCCGGTCCTTAAGAGCAATCCCAATCACTTTACTTTGAAACCGAGAGGCATACCGAAGCTCATCTGTAATAGTGCTTGCCTGCAGCATTCGTGGGGAACGCTGAGCTGCTTTTGAGCTTGTCCCTATGGGCTGGACAGTGGTATCAAGCACACAGTAATACGGTCTGCCGAGCTGGCGCTCGTACCATGTATTTCCCACTATTCCATGGTAGGCAGGAGTGGCACCTGTGTAGATGGAGGCATGCCCAGGAGCTGTGTAGGTAGGAAAGTAGACATAGTGGCAGTTCCAATATACTATTCCTTCTTCCAGGAGGCGACGAAACCCCGTACTTCTTTTTGGGATAAAGCGCCTGAGATAATCTGCTCGCATCTGATCCACGACTATTCCTACAACTAAGCGAGGGTTCTGAGCATAGGTGCAGTAGGGGTTGCCTGCTACAAGATACAAGAAAAAGAGGGTTGCAATTCCACTTTTCAAACCCAGTAGGGTACTCATATGGGTTTCTCTTCAAAAATGCTTTCTTTCCTTTCTTCTTTTTGCTCGTTTCGCGGTCGCAGACGAAGCTCGGCAGGAATTTGAGGGGTAGTCAGAGGAACTTGCTCCTGAGAAAGAGCGGCTACTTCTAATCCGTAGGCATTTTCTACAGGGAGGGAAAGCTTATCTAAAAGCTGATACAATTGAAGAGCCAGACGCTCTCGAGCTGAGAAACGACCATCCCAGTTGACGACCCGGCGAACAATAAGAAATCGGAAGTCGCCTGTCTGTCCGTATTGGCGCAGACGCTCATATGGAGAGAGGAGGTCTATCTCTCCCTTCTGAGCAAGAGATTCAACTACTTGACGCAGCAGAAGTCCTACCCTAGGCTGGAGCTTGAAGCCTAAGTGAAATACGACCCGATACAGCTTGCCCGGAATATAGGTATGCAGGGAGTAGGTAGCTTCGTAAGGAGCTTCACTGACAGCTACGTGAATGAACCAGTAAGTACGAGCCCGCTTGGGCTGCCGCTGAAGAAGGACATATACCAAGCGATGTTCTATTTTCATTGGCGAGGGGCTTGTTGTTAGGCAGACTAAATGGGTAGCAAAGTAAGGAAGGTGCTCTTCCCCTGAGAGGGCTAGCAATCGCTGAATATATGGCTGAAGCTCAACAAAGTCGCTAAATCGACGCTTGACCCGTTCCCCCCATACCCAAATGCCCATAATCATTGCTACGCTTCCCCCCAGTACTAAGGCTATCCAGCCCCCCTCTGGTACTTTGTGAAGGTTAGAATAAAGAAAGAATACCTCCACAGGTAGAAATACAAGTGGGATCAAAGGACTCAGGCTTCTGAGTGCTGGGAGTCGCCACCAGAAGAAAATCGTAAGCAGAATGCTGGTAATTATGAGAGAAATATTGATGGAAAGACCATAAGCGGCCTCCATTGCACTGGAGCGTTGCATAGTTATAACTACTAAGAGCACCAGGGCTAATAAAGTCCAGTTGATAAATGGGACATACATTTGAGAACGGGTAGTAGCAGGATATAATACCCGCATCCGAGGCCAGAAGCCCAATCGGTTAGCCTCACTGAAAATGGTATAAGCACCTGTAATCAAGGCCTGACTCGCAATAATCGTAGCTGCAGTGGAGATTCCTACTCCTATAAAGAGCCATCCTTCTGGTAGCATAGCAAAAAAAGGCTTCTCCGACTCTCCTAATATCTTCCCCTGCCGATAGGTCAGCATCCATGCTCCTTGTCCAAAGTAAGAGAGCAAAAGGGCTGGCTTGACAAAGAGCCAAGCAATTCGGATAGAAGATCGTCCTACGTGTCCCATATCTGCATATAGCGCTTCCACCCCTGTTACGGTCAGGAAAATAGCCCCTAATAAGAAGACCGCTTCCGGATAGGTTTGCAGCAGCTTGAGAGCATACCAGGGATTTACTGCTGCTATCACTTGGGGAGCTTCCCAGAGGCGCCATCCTCCTATTCCCCCTATGAATACAAACCATAAAAGCATAACTGGTCCGAAAAAGCCTCCTACCCATTCTGTGCCGAATTGCTGAACAAGAAAGAGGAGAATAAGGATGCTTATCACGATAGGGACTGTCTGCAAGGTAGGAATGTGCAGCTCTAACCCTTCTATAGCGGAGGAGACAGAAATAGCTGGTGTAAAGATGGAATCAGAGAAAGCCATCGCTGCATCGGTGATGACAAGGGGCACTATCCATGGGGCATAATGCCGAAGAAGTGAGTAAAGAGCGAAAATCCCTCCTTCACCCTGATTGTCAGCTCGCATCACTAAAATCACATATTTGAGAGATACAATCAAGGTGATTGTCCAAAAAATGAGAGAGAGACCGCCCAGTACGAGCGTTTCATTAATAGGCTTGCCTCGGGCAAGGGCATCCAAAGCATAGAGAGGTGAGGTCCCAATGTCCCCAAAAACAATCCCAAGAGCTAAAAGAGGGCCCCTCCAGTGTGTGCGTTCTGACCCCATAGGTCACCGCTCAATTCTTTGTCATTCCAAAAGCCTCGCCATGTCTGTCCTTTACGCATTCCGTAGGCTTTTTCGCTGGGTGAGGCGGCTAAGAGATAAAGATATCTTCGGGGACGAGTGGTAGCTACGTAGTGTAAATTGATGTTTTCTATCACCCTTTCTACTGCATATTCCTTATATAGCTCTTGAAGGGAAGGGTCTTTTGCAGATTTCCTGATCTGAAGAGGTAAAATAACTTGATGGTCTTTAGACAAGAGAATCTCTAAACTTTCCTCAAACACTTTTTGGAGAGATGGAGGCAGGAGAGGCCAGCTTACTGGACGCCAAAGAGGTCTGTCCCAACGCACAGACAAAAGGTCCCATTCTGCATAGGGAAGGATAATCGCTTCCCATGCCAGTCCCTTAGCTCGGTGAATAGTCAGGACGGGGTAGGTACCCTCCGTCGGCGGCATATTCAATACCACTCCTTGCATGCGCTCATCCCACCAGCGTCCAATCTCCTCCACACCATATAAGGGATGCCGCTGGAGCAGTACATAGAGCTCGGAAAGGAAAAGAAACCAGAAAGGAGCATGGGCTGCCGTCTCTCCCTGAATCCATGCTTGAGCTACTTGATAAAAGGCTTCCCATTTCTTCATGGGGGTGTGAAAAGCTGATATCTGCCTTGGTAGCGCTTCTACTGCTGGTGCAGCTGGATGCAGGCTTAAGTAATGGGCTTCTACTTGAGTCGCCTCGCCTTTAAGATATTGCATGGTCACCCATAAAGACGTACAACGACGAAGAGGTATCTGCTGAACCTGAAGCGGTAGATCAGGCAGAAGCCCAATAAGCCGTTGGATGTGCTCATTTGAACGGACTAAAAAGGCAGTCTCATGGGGCGGCACTCCTTTCTCTTGAAGGGAAGCCAAAATCTGGCGTAGAATCTCCCCCCGCTTTTCCTCTCCTTCATGAGAAGAAAAACGAAAAATCTGAACTACTCCTTTATCCTCCCTCTTAGGGGTTTGGATCACTTGTCCAGCGTTATAGATATCTTCAATTTTACTGATAATTTCAGCTTTTAGATCATCTTTTTTCGCTTTACTTTCAATAGAGCTTCTGAGACAATACCCGAGTTTAGAGTAGAGCCGATTATTGAAATTCACGATTTCAGGTGCGCTGCGAAAGTTTTCTGAGAGGGTAGAGGGTATATCCGCCTTTTCCCAGAAGCGCATAAGCAGCTGTGAGTTAGCTTCCCGCCATGCATAGATGGCTTGTTTAGGGTCTCCAATCAGGGTTACCTTGCCTCCTCGACCAAGGAGCTCTTCCATAAGAGAGGTCAGAATCTCCCAATGCTGAGAGGAAGTATCTTGAGCCTCATCTACTAAGAGATGAGCGTAAAATTCAGTGGATTCGGATAATATTTCTTCTATATATCTGGCTGTAAGCTGGAGAAGGTCTATAATGTCTGATAGGAATATGCGCTGGTATCTGTGACGATAAGTTTCAAGGGTCTCTCGAAGTAAGGGGAAAAGTAGAGCCGAACGCTTGTCCAAGGCCAAGGCTTCTTGCCATTCTGAGGGAAGCTCATGGAGGATACCTGCCCGCAGCGCTGTATAAAGGAGGTTTCGTACATGCAGACGGATAGGACCCTCTTCCATCAAGCTCAGGAGCTCTCGTCGTAAGAGAGCCTCAGGCAAGATGCGGCGTGCCCGTTCATGGATTTCTTTCTCAAGGCGTAGTCGCAGCAGACGAAGAATATGGGGGTGATGGAGAGAGCTCAGAAGCTGGCGACTCAGTGTGTGAGCCATTTCTATGTAATCCTCTTCTTCCACGATGAGTTCTTCATAGACTGCTATGCCTAATATAGGGGCGATGGAGCGATAGAGTTCTCGGCAGAGGGCGTCGATTGTAGAGGTGTAGAGAGGCGCTCGTCCGAGGATAACTTCGCGAGCAAGGGGTTGATGTAATGGATTTGAGAAGAGCAAATTCAGGAGACGTGCGCGAAGCTCAGCAGCAGCATTCCGAGTAAAGGTAATCGCCAGTACTCCGTTCTCTGCTTGAGGAAAGGTTGAAAGGGCAGTAGAATCAGGCTTTGACTCTATTGAATCGGACTCCTTCTCTGCTTGAGTGAGAGTTTTGATGGCTAAGTTAGCAAGGCTCTGAGTTTTGCCAGCCCCTGCTGAGGCTAAAATCACCTGTAGACTCATACCACCTGGCGGAGTTTTTGAAGGGCTTCTTCCGTGGAATGAGGGCGATAGCCTAAGCTGCGGGCTTTCTCTATGGAGAGCGGACTGTAGGGCGGACGAGGAGCTGGAGGCTGGAAGTCTCTGGCTGTGATAGGCCTGAGGAGCGTCGTCGGCAGTCCCCAGAGCCGAGCGACTTTCTGTCCAAAAGAATAGGGCGTCTCCACTTCCCCTCCCGCTACATGATACAAGCCCTGCGCTCTTTCTACTGCTATGAGCACGAGACCTTCTGCTAAATCCATCGCCCAAGTAGGGGTGCGCACCTGATCCGTGAAAAGTTCCAGTACTTCCCCCCGACTTAGCCGATTGATGACTCGCAGAAAAACATTGTCTCGGCTCAAGGTCGGTGCCCAGCCATACACGAGAGCCGTGCGTACAATAGTCCATGTCCCCGGATAGGTTCTCACCCATGCTTCTGCCGCCAGTTTACTTGCGCCATACACAGAAAGGGGAGCCTCGTAGTCCCCCTCTACATAGGGGCGTTCCACCGCTGGAAATCCATCATAGACGAAGTCCGTTGAAACGAAGATAAAATGAGCCTCAGGGGCATTTTCTACTAACGCCTCCAGTAGATACCGAGTCGCATTCACATTATGATGCCAACAGAGAGGGGGATTCTCCTGACAGGCATCCACAAGAGCCATCGCTGCACTGTGAATAACTACGGTCGGACGAATTGCACGAATAAGCTCATGCACCGCTGCTTGATCCGTAAGATCTAGCGAGCGATGCCATATGCCAGATAAGGGAGCTTCCCCTCGACTGGTAGAAAAAATAGCAGCTTGCCGCTGGAGTAAAGCTTGAATCACATGATATCCCACGAGCCCCCGACTGCCCGTAATCAGGACTCGCATTATACGAACTTACGCATCTGTCTTCAGACTCAAAGGAAGGAGACCCGCTTTTATTTTGTAGTAATTGGTATATGAGCATCTTGCATGCCACGACTGGTATAGACTTAGATGATACAGCCGTGGGTTATGCCTATCGGTCTCAGCAAGACCTCCGCTTGGCTTATGCTGTGTTTCGCCTCCTCCGATATGGATCAGCTGTACGTTTAGCGAATAGATTAGCTGAGCAGGCTCTGCGCTTCCGCCTTCCTGTGAAGGGCCTCCTGCGTCAAACCCTTGGCAGACTATTCTTAGGGGGAGAGACTTTAGAGGAAACCCTCTCCCTCCTGAGAAAACTTCAGACCTATCAGGTAAAATCCATGCTTGACTACGCTGTGGAAGCCTCTCTTCATCCAGAAGAGCGAGAAAGAGCCCTGAGCGAATACATAAAAATGATAGGGTTTGCTGCTCAGTATCCTGATTTAGTAGACTGTATTGCCATCAAGCTCACTGCGCTAGCCTCTCCTCTTCTCTGGGAGCGCTTGAGTCAAAACCTTTCCCTTACTCCTTCTCTCAAAAAAGAAGAGGAGAAGTTTCATTATTACTTTAGTTCCCTTCTTCAGTTGGCCCAAAGCAAGGGTGTCCCCCTCATGATTGATGCGGAAGAGAGCTGGATTCAGCCAGCTATAGATGCAGTGGCAGAGCAGTATATGCAGATGTTCAATACAGATAAAATAATCGTTTATACCACGGTTCAAATGTATAGGCGAGATAGAATCCAGTATCTTCGTGATCTACTAGAGAAAAGCTATAAAGTAGGCATAAAGTTAGTTCGTGGTGCTTACGTGGAGAAAGAGCGGAGCCGAGCTCAGTCCAAAGGGTACCCTGATCCCATTCAACCAACAAAAGCTGCTACTGATATTGCTTATGATCAAGCCCTGATGATGTGTCTGGAACGCTTAGATCAGATAGGGCTCTGTGTAGCCACCCACAATAGAAATAGCTGCATGAAAGCAGCTCAGTATGTCCTTCTCAAGGGGCTTTCTCCTGCTCATCCAAACCTCTCCTTTTCTCAGCTGTATGGTATGGCTGATCCGATTTCATTTGGTCTTGCGAAGGCTGGATTCCGAGTGGTGAAATATGTGCCTTATGGTCCGATAGATCGAGCCTTTCCCTATCTGTCTCGTCGAGCAGAGGAAAATTCTAGTCTCTCGGATCAAAGTGGGAGAGAATTGCGATGGGTGGCGGAGGAATTGGCTCGTCGTCAGAAAGGGCAATAGAAACTTGCTAAATCCCCTGACGCCGAGTCCAGAAGCTACTTCGCTTTCTCTTTTTATTACTTTTGGCTTATGCTGCTGGGGATAAGGGGAATTTCCCTTTGGAGCAGTGTAGTGTATGCCCAAGTAGTGCTTCTGAGCGGTTCGGGCGAAGGCTCCTTTGAAAACGAGGCGACTTGCTTACCCCCTCAGAGTCAGGGCTGGACTGCGTATCCCCATACGCACCGCTGGATAATTGGCTCTGCCGCTGGAGCTGTACATGGCCTTCAAGCAGCGTATGTATCTAGCTACGGTTCGGAAGATAGCTGTGCTCATGGCCATCCGTTCGTCAAAGCGATTTCCCACTTGGTAAGAGAAATTTCCGTGCCCCCCTCAATCAATCTCCTTTCCATTGGTTTTCGCGCTAGATCCTTTGGGAAGCGAGTGGTGATGATATTACTTCCGTATTATGATTGTATGGAAGTTTATCTCGTTCCTGTGGGTTCTCCTATTGCGGGCGGCTCCCCTCCCTATAGCCGAACTGTAGGGGGAGTATGTCGTGCTCAAAACTGGGAGCGTTTTCAGACTTTCGCAGCGGTAGAGGGAGGAGAAACTTATCAGCTGTTATTCACTTGGAGGACGAGAGATGGGGGTTCAATGAGCATAGAGTACTTTCCGCCTGTCTTAGATAGCATAGAAGTGATTGGGTGGAATGTGCCAGAGATGCCTCTTTTGTCTGAGGCAGCAAGCTCTTTTGAAGGGGGTGGTCCGCTCTGTGGAGAGGATAGTGTAGAATTTGAAGGGTGGACTATTCTCAATGGGCATGAAATGGCGCGCTGGACCATCAGCGACTTACCTTCACCCCCAGGAGGAGGAAAAGCTCTTCATGTTACTTCAGATACTCATCAGTGTCAGAACTACGAGATTAGCCTAAGTTATGCTGTAATTCATTTCTATCGGAAGGTACGGTTGCCCTCAGAAGCGGGTCTTCTAAAGCTTAGAGCAGATGTGAGGGGAGAAAATGGATACTTTTATGCTTGGCTTGTGGCTGAGCAAGACTCACTTAGACTTCCCAAGGTAGGGGTCTGGCCACATATGCTACCCGAGCCTCACCAAAGCCCAGTAGATCAAACCTTCGGTGGATGGCAGCTCGTGCCTCATAGTAGAGAGTGGAGAACCTTCACCGCTTCAGCTTTTCTCTCTGGAGATAGCGCCTGGTATGTGGGCTTCACATGGGTAGGAGAGCCTTTGGAGATATCTCAGATACCCCCTGCTATAGATAATCTGCGCTTGAGTTGGATTCCGGAAAGTGCGACTTACCTTCCAGCGGAGAGTCAGGCTCCGAACATCCTTATTTATCCTCATCCTTTTACACACACCTTTTACCTTTGGGCACAAGTCTGGAATACTGAGCCTCTCCTCCTTCAAATCACCGATGCTAAGGGTCAAGTAGTGTATTTTACAAGCTACCTTCCTTATCATGGTCAAATACACACTCAGATTAACTTGAGTGGGTTGCCTGCAGGTTTGTATTACCTTTCTCTTTCTCAAGGGCAAAGGCGCATAGCTAAGCCTCTTTTGAAACTCTGAGGAGATTTGAAAGTGCATGGAATCTCATAGAGGGGGGATACGATGACTAAAAAGAGAGGCGAGCTTTCGTTCAGCTTTGACTCAAGAGTCTTTGGGGCAGTTAGGGCAAGCCTATTCAGGGGGTTTGCTCTCTGGGGGATCAGTGGAGAGGCATGCTAAGTTCTATGTCTCTTGCTTCGGAATTGCGTTTCCATGAGAGGTAGGAGGGTTTGATGGTTTATTGGGTGCGCGGGGGGGGCCCCCCCCCCCCCCCCCCCCCCCCCCCCCCCCGCCACAAACCTACATAAACCTACCAGCCCCCACAACCCAACAGCCCTATACTGCCGACTATCTTTGCCTCATGGCCTCTCTCTACGCTACCTACCTTCAAGCTCTTGCGCAGCTTCATCAGCGAGGCGATGCAACTGAGGAGAGCTTTTACCCCGCCCTAAAAGAGTTTTTAGAGAAATTCGCTCATCAACGACAGCAAAAGTTAGAAGTTACCGTCCTCCCTAAGCGTACTGAAGCGGGCAGTCCAGATTTTCGGGTTTGGGATGGGTCGGGGCAGGTTATTGGCTACATAGAAGCTAAAGCCCCCGGCACAAACCTAACCGCCATAGAGCACACCCCCCAGCTCAAACGCTACCGGGAGACTTTCCCTAATCTCATTCTCACAGATTTTTATGAGTTTCGGCTGTATCGGGAGGGCAAGCTGCTCAAGCAGGTGATATTAGCTGACGCAGTGATAGCTCAGCGTGTCAAGGAGCCCCCTCCCGCCCGAGGCGCTAAAGGGTGTGATGAACTCCTTACCCAGTTTCTGAGCTACCAGCTCACCATTGCGCCTACACCTGAAGAGCTTGCCCGCAAACTGGCCCAACGGACCCGATTTCTGCGAGATGAGGCCATCCTTCCTGAGCTAAGCGACCCCAATAGCCCCCTCCA
>JANXAJ010000031.1 GCA_025062295.1 Bacteroidia bacterium
TCTCTATGGCTCAGCTTCTGAGGGTTCTACTGTGTCTGTCAAGTCATCTTCTCCGACATAAGCAGTTCGCCACTCTTCAGCTTCATAACCGTAAAGCCGGGCAATTTTAACCATTTGGGTGGTGTAGCCGTGAGTAAAGATGACCTTTTCAGCCTCACTTTCACGAATAGTCTCTAAGATCTGATAGAAGTCAGCATGGTCTGAGAGGACGAAACCCCGATCCAGGGCTCGTTGTCGTCGCCGTCCGCGGATAGCCATCCATCCTGAAGCCTGAGCTTCCTCATGGGGTTCAAATCGGGTAAGCCAGCGACTCTTCTGAGCTGAGGGAGGTGCAATAATGAGAGCTCCTTCTTCTTTTTTCCATTCAGAGGCGGGCTTCCAAGGGAGGAGGCTAATGCCTGCAGCTTCATACAGCTGATTCAGACCGATAAGGCTCCCATGGACATATACTGGTCCGAGAGAGGGGAGGAGTGCTAGTAGCCGTTGAGCTTTTCCCAGGGCATAAGCATATAAAATGGCGTTTTTGCCCACTGCAGCACATGCAGCCCACCAATTCCCTATTTCTTCTGCTACTGCCTGAGGAGAACGCCACTGATAGATTGGTAAGCCAAAAGTACATTCTGAAATAATTCCATGAGCCTTAATGGGCTCAAAAGAAGTCGTTGTTGGGTCTTCGTGTCGCTTATAGTCGCCTGTAATGACCCACACTTCTCCTTTGTACTCTAGACGTATTTGAGCAGATCCTCGGATATGTCCAGCAGGATGAAAGCTTAGCTTGACTCCTCCTATTGTTATTTTTTCGCCCCAGCGAAGGCTCTGAACCGAGATATCAGAACCCAGCCGATACCGAAGGAGAGGTTCGTTTTCCTCAGCTGTGAGATAACTCGCTGAACCTCGCTTAGCATGGTCGCTGTGGGCATGAGTGATGACTGCTTTTGCTACAGGTCGCCATGGGTCTATGAAGAAGTCCCCAGGCTCGCAATACAATCCTTGGGGTGTCGGATAAATCCACTTTTTTGTCATCAGTTTAGTTAGTCAGTGAGAAACGAACTTGAACCCCTACTGCAGTGAAGGAGGTCGGAAAAGCATTGGATAACACAGGACGATTCCGAGTGTGTTCCACATATGCGCGGATGGTGAGCTGAGTACTCAGATTGTAATCTACCCCGGGCTTTATCGTCAAGGAGCGAGTTCCACCTATAGGTTGGATAAAATCGCGATTGTCTATTTGACGATTTTGATTGATGAGGCTTCGGTAAGTAATCTCTACTCGGAGGGTGGCACTATTGCGCAGCTCAAAGGTCCTTCCGAAAAGACTGAAGGGCTGAAGGAAACTCTCCCTACGCCAGTTCCACATGAGGCTAAATTCTGTTGTGTGGTTCTGATTGACTTGCAGAGCACCTACATTGAGAGTAGTGGTTCGGCTGCGTCGCATCTCCAGGGTAGTATTCATCCCGTTTTTCCAGGCGAGATTGAAACCAAGAAGAGGCGAAAAGCTTTCTTGCACACTGACAGCATTCATGACAAAAAGGGGTTCAAAATTGAATACAGAAAGGCCAGGCAAGCTGTCAAGAGTTCCTTGCAGAGGTTGGAGGGTCTCTGAGAGTCCATCTCCGTTCTGATCCTCGGCGCGGAGATTGAGAATATAGTTTGCCGTATAGGTAGCTCTGTAGGCATGAGTGAGAGCCACTGTTCGGAAGCGCTCTTTGAAGAAAGGTATCTGAGTCAGGCCTGTATAGGTGGCATTCCAGTTGGGAAGGGGGATGCGTGGAAATGGAGTAAGAGGCATTCGATTAGGATTATACGGTCCATAGGCGCTCAGAAAAGCGAGGGTGAGCACTTCCTGTTGAGAACCTGTGTAGCCATTCCAGTAATCTCGGCGGGTCAAAGTGGCATTCGGACCAAGAGCTGCTTCGTAGAGGGGGTTGGCTAGGCGAAGGCGAGTAGAGAAAATGTATCGGTATTCTCCCTCTAATTGTTCATAGCTTCGGTCTCGCTGCCCCAGCGCTAAAAGGCGAGCCCCTAAAAAGCTCATGCTGAAATTCCCCTGGGCACTTGGGTTACTAAAGGCAAAGTCGTTCTGTAAGGTATCCCAAGAAAAAAGCCCCCCTTCAGTTATGCTTTGATTCCGAGTTAGACTCATGTCTATACGGAGGTCCTTAAGGGGAGCTAAGCCAGCCCGAATATTGAGTTGAGTGCTTTGAGTTTGCTGAAAGGGTAGAGTAAATTGAGGACTGCGCGTGAACCATCCATTTTCGGCTTGCCGACGCAGCCATCCACCCTGAAGGTCAGGCTGCTCTCCCATAATAAAGTCCCAGCCAGGAGCCTGTGTGCGTCGCCTTGTGATGGTGTCTTCATAGTTCCAGTCCAGTCCGAAATTTGCAGGACGAGGCAGGAAACCAGGAAGCGTTGTGCTTCTTTGACGGCTGTAGGTAATATCTATATTTTGAATACCAAAGACTACTCGTCCGAGCGTCCGTCCGATTTGTCGCATCGCAATATAAGGATCATCTCCCGCTCGGCGAGAAGTATCTGCTTGCGAGAAGATAGTTCGCTTCGGTGGGGGTGTAAGAAGCTTATCTATGAACTTAATCTTTTTATAGAGGGAAGAAAGCTGCATTTGTCCACTGAGTTGAATGTTCTGCCCATTAGAGATTGTATTTCCAAATCGTTCTTGTCCCAACGCTGCGGTCATCCAACGATAGTCTGCTGTATAAGTAATACTGCCATTGATCCAGTCTGTCCACTTGATTTTGCTGAAGGGCAGGCGGTAGGTAGCTGTGATGGTCTGATTGAAATTGAGGGTTCGTCCAAAGTTAATCCGCTGGAATCGCCCTCGGGCTGGATTCCGACCAATGCTGAGGAAATTCTCCCATAAGCTATCTCGTTTCTCGGGTGTATTGATAGGTCCTTCAGGCTCATCTACCCGAGCTTGAACATTTGCATTGTAATTGAGGCTAAGACTTGGGGTCAAATTCCACTGAAGAAGATACTGGCGATTGAGTAGGAAGTTCTGATAGAAAGTGGGGCGGACAGCCAGTCCTCCGCCGATAGGGCGAAGCCGCTGCTCCTGATATTGACGATTTCCCTCTACCCGCCACCCCACCTGTGTGGGGAGATAGCTCAGGCTAAAGTCCCGCAGAAGGGGGACCTTGAGCCAGCTTAAGGGCTTGAGAGGCTTGGCTTGAAAGGTGTAATTGTAGGCGATGCTGCCTGTGTATTGGCGATTGATGAGGTATTCAGTCTGAGGATTGCGACTGTATGATTCATTATACCCATAGCTAAAAAGGAAATTTTGAATATGCCAAAAACGGCGTTTTGCTTGGGGATTGAGATAAATTTTACGAACCCCTGCAAAGGTATAACTGTAAGTTCGGCTGTATGAAGTGAGGATGCGCTCTAAGCTGTCTCGCTGCAGGGGCGAGGATTGAGTTTCTAATCGCGTGCGGGTCAAAACATCGGGATCATACGGACTATAGAGAGGACGAGTGTAGGTTTCTCCATAGGTGAAAAAGGTAGGTATTTCCAATCCCAGCTTTTTAGGCAGGAGCTTCTGGAGTTGAAGACCACCTGTGATGGTATAGCGCTGTAGCCACTCTGTAGAACGCTGACTTACTTTCTGTTCAATGGAGCCATACCATGGGGTGCTTAGGCTCCCGGAGAAGGATAGATTCCCTAAGTCTGCAAGACGAAGATTCAAAACGCTGGAAGCACTCCACCCTGGGCGAGTGTTATAGTTTGTTACGCGAAGCTCATTAATCCACACTTCTATACACACGGGACCTCTGCCATCGGCTGGATTTCGCACCCCAATCAGGATAGTTTTGACATTATTGAGCTGGGGGGTGCCTTTGACAGAGATTCGGCTTCCATCGGGAAGGTCATACACATAAGGCTGAGTTAGAGGAAAACCCTGTGCCTGACGGGCTTGATCCCGAAGGACCTTCACAAAGTTGAGGTCCTCAAGCCTCAGGTCTATGTTATTTGCCCATATATTCTCTACACTCAAGTCTCCAGATTGAGAGAGAGAAAGGGGAACCTCATATTCGTAGTAGTTGTCAGAATAGTCGGTACCGATTCGGATGAAAAGAGTGACGTCACCTTTTTGTGCTACATTGGGTGGGATAGGACTACCCAGGAGAGGTTCTGCATGAGCCCAGAGGCGAAGTCGTTCATAAAAGCGGAGATCATAGTTGAAGGTTCGGAATACACCTCGTCCGTCCCCATCGGCTAAATTGCAGACTCGCATCACGAGGCTTTGTTCATTTTGGAGAAGTCCTGCCACTGGACTTCCTGGAATCGGTTGGCGTAGGATGCCTGGCGGCAAGACGTAAGGAAAAGGCTGACGGGATCCATTTTCCTCTATATTCATGGTACCTGTCTCAAACTTGGTAGGATCGGCTGCTGGGTCGGGGAGGGTTGTCTCGTCCCGCTGATTGAGATTGATAAGTGCTCGTCGCCATAGAGTCGCCACGAGCTCTAACTTGCCAAATCGTAGCACTACGTCCCTGTCAAATCCTGTTACATACATTCGGATAAAGTCTATCGCTTTGAAGTCTTGAATACCACCCACAGGTGTGCCTGCATTGAGAGGGATTCGGAAAAGGTACCATCGGGTAACGGTTGTAGAACCGTTAGGCAATTTGACCTCTATTTCCCGCTTATCAACGATGAAGTTGCGTCCTACCTCCAAATCTTGGGGACGAAGAGAGACCCGATAGGAAAAGTAGGCTTCTTGGGTATTGAGGGTCCCATCTAAGTTGATATCCTCCACGTCTGGCAAGGCGCTTGCCTGACGGGTAAAGGGCTCTCCTGAGCGCGGAATGGGAGAGTTACCTTCCAACCCACTAAAGCGTCGGTACCTCTCCAAGATGCTGGGGCTATTGATGTCCCGAAAGTGAGCGTAATCATCGCTGGAAGGATCGCGCAGAGCTTGATTGAGGGCTTCAGGTGAGAGAACACTCTGTAAGCTGGAAAGGTATCCAGAGAAATAAAAGCGTTCAGCCTCACTGCGCAGGCCATCTAATCCCACATCCTGAAATTCCCGAGCCGTAGGTGCATTATCAAACGCAAGGGTAGGAATCTGGATATTGGGGACACGTCCCCAGGGCGTGAGAGAAAGATTGAGATTTGCTGCGTCATCCTCAGCTCGTGTGGGCAGTCCATGTTCGTAAGCGCGCCGATTATCGGGTAGGACATCTTCACTGATCTGGCCTAGGTTGAAGTATAACTCTCCTCCTGGTGCTGTGGGATCATCCAAAAAGGGATCCATGAGCCAGAATTCAATAAATTCATAATTTGCTGCCTCAAAGTCAGTATTTCCAATCACTCTCCGCATAATTCCCGCCCAATTTCGCTGAGGATTTCGAAAGCTCCCATCGGGGTTCAAATCCGCTGGATTTGCATTATAGTTATATGGGCCGCGTTCTCGGGGGCGATAATAAAGGTCAAATGTGGTCAGGATATTGCTGCCTGCAGCGATCGTCCGATTCGGAAATATCTCCGCTGGCTCTACTCGACGAGTATAGTGATTGTTCAAAGCTGGACTTTGGTCATCCAAGCCAAAGGTAGAAGGACGATTGTAAAATTCAGGGTCTATGAAGTACCACGATAGTGCCGCCCGCGTAAAATTTGCAGAGAGGGGATCTGGGTCAGTTGGACGCAAGGAGGAAGGGACCGATGCTAGCTTCCAGTAAGTCCATTGGGTCAGGTCTAGTACATTTCGAAGACCCTCAAAGTCGTCTATGTAAGCAATCCCTCGCTCTTCTCCTGTAACTACTTGACGAGGAATCCCAGGACGAAGCTGGGCAAATTCCCCCTTGAAGATAATCTCACTTTCCTCTTTAGTAGAATAGAAAGGGAGCGTATTGAGAAGCGCACTGAGGAACCGAGAGCGCTCCTGAAGGTTGATATCTGCCCCCCACATGAGATTAGCTGCTGGCTCCTCAGAGATAATGACCTTATTGATAAGAGGTCTCTCATAGAAACTAAGACCTGTTACGCCGAGTTGAAAGCGTTGGTTCGGACGCCACTCTATTCGGCTTCCTATAAGTGTCTTCTGATCTATGCCAAAAAGCTGATTACTCTCAAATCGTACCCGAATCTCCTGTCCTGACTGCAAGATACCCTGATTCAAAATTGTAACTTTCCCGATTGTGTAATCCACTTGGTAGTCTATGCCCTCTTTCAAAGGAGCGCCACCAGCGGTTACTTGGATGCTGCCGGGCTGAATCTGAGGGGTATTCAAATTAATCTCTGCTCCCGTAGAGGAGAGAAAGCTATATCGGAGTTTGAAGCGGTTCAGCTGCGGATAATACTGAATGGCATCTACCTGAGTTAGCCGATAGAGTGGATCATAAGCGTACTTAATGGAATCATTCGTTGGATCCGTTACAAACTGTCGTACTAAATGGCGTCCGAAGGGCTCTAAAACAGGAAAGACGATGAGCCCTCTATCCGGAAATACAGTTACTTGTGGAATAAAGTCAAACACATTGTCAGGTCCAGCTTCCATGTTATTTCGCAGGCGGTCTAAGCCGACTACTTGGAGGAGAGGACGATCTCGGGTATCGGTTGAAGGAAGGTAGAAGATGTCGCCGCTCCCATCTGTGGCTTCATATACAATCTGAAGATCAAACCCCTCCTGACGAATGTTGAAGGCATCTAACCGATAGACATTTTTCATCATGAGGTCCCAGGTCGGATAAGGTTGATTATTCAAAGTGGGGCGAATAGCTTGGGGCTTGAGCATTTTGAGAAAAAGTACATTGCTATTCTGGGGATCCGCTGGCTGATCAATACTAAACTCTCCCACCCGATAAACGGTGTTATCTCCCGCCAAAGTGTATTCATAAGCTACGAATACAGCATCATTTGGCTGAAGGGAGATATTGAGACTGATATAGCCAAGCTGACGATGGAGGAAGTACTCATTCTCATTGAGTCGGCGCATATTCTCCACCAGCTCAAAGTCTTGTCCATTTGTAAGTCCTTCTTGGGTCAGGTAGAAGATCACAGAATCCCGAGAGCGAGCTCCTGGATGACGCAGCACGCGAGCATACAGTTCATTCGCATTGTTATCAGGAGCAAGACCAGAGACAGCAAGGGTGGGATTGAAGAAGCGCCCTCCTCTTGCAGGAAGGTTTTCGCCTAAATCTACCAAGCCGACAGCATTTCGCGTATTTTGAGCTACAGCATTCGCTCGGTTGGTAACCCATACTTCCACCCGAGTGATGTTGATAGGCGAACTGACTACAGGGAGCGTAGAAAGAGACTGCTCATAAAGGGAACGAAAAAAGTGATTGAGAAAGAAATGGCGATTGAAGTCGTATTCACTGGCTTTCTTCGTGCGTTCCTGACGCTGTCCGCCAGCGCGCACAACGACTTCTTGGGTCTTACTTCGCTGTTGAGAAGCTAAAGCCGTAACAAAGACTGAACCGAACTGCATGCGGGTTTTGACCCCCCACAGATTCTGTCCTCCCGTGATTAAAGTGCCGCCCAAGGGAAGCCCCACATTTCCAGCTTCTATGCTCTTGATAATGTCATCTTCGTATCCTTGATATTCCGTCTTGAATTGATTTTCAAAATTGAAGCTAGTCTGGGTATCCCAATTCAAGCGCAGCTTGAGCTTTTCACCAATGCTTCCAATAACATTCATCTGGATTTGCTGATTGAAAGCAAGGTTGGTGTTGCGCTGCTGACGAATGGTGAGAGAGGGGTTTCGCATGCGATTGCTACGCAGGGACAGGTCTAAGAGCACATTGATATTGGGTCGGATGTCCACTCGCCCACTACCGAAAATGTCCCGAAAAAGTTCGCTATTGATGTTGATAGGTGGAACGAGCCCTGATAAAGATTGGGCAGCTTGAGCTGAGCCACTTCCTTGTCCAGTAGCGAGTTGGGCTTCTCGGCTGCGTCTATCTAAATATCCACGAGTGAAGCGCCGAGTGTAGAGCTGCTCATACTCTTCTCGGGAGATATAGGAGGGAGGGCGAATCGGGCGACCCCCGATCCGCTCATAGACCCAGTAGCCTTTCCCATCGGGGGTCAATTCATACACAACCTCATAAGTGCTCGGAGGGGGAAGCATCCAAGGAGGAAGGGGAGTTTGGCGATTAGTTACATCAGCGGGGGAGTCCCGAAAACGGGTTCGGCTCGTATCTCCCGTCTGAGCCCATACATACCCTCCGCTCAAAAGTAATGCAACTGCAATCCGTTTCAGAAGCGACGGAATCGACACAAAGTAAAGAGGGTTCTACAAGGTTTTGCCCTTTGCCCTCTGTCAGTACACATGATTATCTATCCGAGTCGCTGGACACGATCCTGACCGTAGCCAAGAGGAACGAGATCCGGCTCTCCCTGCCGCACATGCTTCCAAGAAAGTCATTACCAAAAAGGCGAAAATCACCACAAGGGTGGCTGGACGCACTTTTCGCATAGATCAAAGATACATCTTTTTTTGGATATACAGAGCAGGGACAGGGCGTTCGTACCTTGCGACGCTTTCGTGCAAGGGAGCGAGTCCCACAGCCCTCTCCTATTATCATCAGACAAAGACTCACCCCCACTAAAAACGGACGCATCGAGAACAAATTTCTTACTTTTTGTTCTCCGAATTTGGGCTTCAGAGTTAGAGGGGAAAAGAAGGTTTTTGTATCTTTGCGTCATGAAGAAGAATCAAGGCATCCTTTTGTTTCTTCTGGTGGTCACTGGTGCAGCCTGCCGGCGTGAAAAAAAGGATGCTGATGAGGATCTTGGTCATGCGGCTGTTACTACAGTGGAGGTGGTTCTGATTCAGGGCACAGATACTCTCCGATGCCGGTATAAGGATCCTGATGGGCCTGGGGGACGTCCTCCTGCTGTGGATACTCTTCGACCTGCTCCAAATGAAGAATACACCTACTTCGTTCGAGTCCTTGATGAAAGCGGCATGCCTACTCAGGACCTAACAGAGGTGATTTTTACTCAGCAAAAAAATACTCATCGCTTATTCTTCTTCCCCGAGCCGGCGGAACTGGCCTCTATTGAACCCACAGACACAGACGATCTAGGGCGGCCAGTGGGTGGGCGAGGCATATGGCGTCAGGGCTCGCCTCTCATCTCAGAAGGAGCGGTTCGGCTTGTCTTGCGTCACTACCTTAATTCTGGCGAAAAAAATTTTGGGCTGGAGCGAGGCAGTACAGACTTAGATGCAAATCTTCCCGTTCGAATCAGAAGGTGATATGAAGCCTTTCTTGAGACGACTTTTGCGAGCTCAGGGTATGCGATGCACTCAGCCGCGCCGATGCATCTTAGAAGCCCTGATGAAAGGACCTAAGACCCACGCTGAACTGCTCAAAGCAACCAAGCTAGACCGTATTACCGTGTACCGAAATCTTATTGCTCTACAGAAGATTGGACTGGTATATCGGGTATATCTGCCTGGTCATGATCCTGTGTATGTGTTATGCGAAGGAGAGGGAGCTGAGCATGCCCACTTTTTCTGCTGTCAGTGTCGAAAGGGAATATGTCTCCCTTCGGGTACGGTTCAGATTATGGAGCCGTGGGCATCTCACACGCAGAGGGTACTCTTAGTGGGACAATGCATGGATTGCAGATAAAGCCTCTGCCACAAGATATACACTCCCTGTAATAAGGAAGCTCTTGCATGCAGAGCGGGCTCTTTGAATAGCCTCCTTGCATGAGGGAAGCGCTTCACCTTGGTAGCCGAGAGAAGCGGCTATCTCTTGTAGGGATTGAGGAGAAAGGGCACGGGGTGTGTTTGCTGCAGTAAAGAAAGTAGGTCCAGGCCAAGGCCCGAGTATCTCCAAGCATCTTCGGATGTCTTTCTCTTGGGAGAATCCAATAATGAGCCCTTCAAGGGGGGTAGGAGCGGAATCCAGTAGTCTTCGGAGAGCAGAGAAAGCCGGCGGATTATGAGCCACATCCAAGAGAAGTGTGGTGTCCTGAGTAACGAGCCACTGCCCTCGTCCATAGAGGGGAGCTTTCCGGCCCGCCTGAGCAATCCCGCTCTCCACAGCTTCCTCTGGAATTTGCCATCCCATTTGCCGAAGGGTCTCTACCACCACAATCACCGTGGCTAAGTTCACAGCTTGGTAGTCTCCCGTCAGATCCGTTACATATCGCCGACCTTCCCCTTCAAATACCCGCAGATAGGTGTCCTCTGCTTTTATCCATTCAGCAGGTTCAAGGCGAAGAGAGGCTTCAATAAAAGGAGCATTTTTTTCCTGAGCTATACTTTTGAGTACAGGAAGGACCTCCGGATGTTCCTGAGGAGAGACGATGACAGGTCTTGAAGGTTTAATAATCCCCCCCTTTTGCTTAGCAATATCCTCTATGGTCGGACCTAAAATTTCTACGTGGTCCCAGCCAATGGGGGTAATTACTGAAAGAAGAGGATTTACGACATTAGTTGCATCCCAAAGTCCTCCCAAGCCGACCTCTATGATAGCAATATCTACCTGAGCCTCAGCAAAGTAAGCAAAGCTCATTCCCACTGTTGCTTCAAAGAAGCTTAGGTCTAATCTCTCTATGTCAGCATGCCATTGGCTCAAAAAAGTTTCTACCCAGTACTCCGGCGGCTCTTTTCCATTGACCCGCATTCGCTCTGTGAAGTACCAGAAGTGAGGCGAGGTATGAAGGCCGACCCGATATCCTGCAGACTGAAGAATGGAGGCTAAATAGGCGGAGGTAGAGCCTTTTCCATTTGTGCCTGCGATGTGCAGGACAGGGTAGCGCCGATGAGGGTGATTGAGGCGGGCATCCCACTGCTCCATATACTTGAGAGTAGGGTGAAGTCCTCGGTGGCCGCGCTGTTCGTATGCCTTTAGTCGTCTGTACAGCCACTCCTGCCAGTGGTCAATAGACACATTAGCAAAGGTATTTAGGTATCTTTGCAAAATGGAACTTTACCTTAGTGATGCTCGGCGTCATGAGCTGTGGAAGCGACATGAATCTAGGCTCCGAGAAGCCCTTCAGGCGTGGCAGCAGCGCACCTACTGGTATGCTTACCCTGAGGAGCCCAAAGCCTACAGTGAAGAAGCAGTAGCAAAGGGCGAAGCCGACTTCAAAGCTCAACTTAACCGTCCTTTTGACCGTCTTCGTCAGGAAGGGCGCCGATGGCTTATCTCAGATGAAGTTTCTCCTTACACGCGCGAGCCATTGGGTATTTCTTATCCATGGGTAGATCCTACTACCGCTCTGGAGCGTGCTCAAGAAGCCCTTGCTCAGTGGCGGTGGGTTCCCTACACTGAAAGGTTTGCTCTCCTTATGGAATCTATTGAGCATTTCTCAAGGCGGTTCTTTGAGGTGGCTCATGCAACGATGCACACCACAGGACAAGCATGGATGATGGCATTTCAAGCCTCAGGTCCTCATGCCGCTGACCGAGCTGTAGAAGCCTTAGCAGTGGCCTACCATGAACTATCGCATATTCCCCCTCATGCTCGCTGGACCCGAGACTTTGGAAAGTCCCAAGCAGTAATTGACAAATACTTTATTCCTCAGCCTGAAGGAATCTCTCTTCATATTGGTGTCTCTACCTTCCCTGTGTGGAATGTAATGCCGGGCCTGTATGCAAGTTTAGCTATTGGCAGTCCCGTTCTGGTGAAGCCTCATCCCCGAGCCATCTATCCTATTGCCCTTGTGGTTGCCATTCTTCAAGAGACTTTTGAGGCGTATGGGCTGCCCCCCACTATTGTTCAGCTTATAGTTGATAGTGTGGCAGAGCCAATTGCCAAAAAGCTCGCTGAAAGTCCGCTTGTCCGAATCATTGATTATACGGGAGGACCAGAATTTGGGGCATACTTGGAGTCTCTGCCTGGAAAAATTACCTTTTTAGAAAAAGCGGGTGTGAATGGTGTGCTCATAGAAAGTGTGGAAGAGATGGAAGCGGTAGCACGGAATATAGCATTCTCTGCAAGCTTATATAGCGGTCAGATGTGCACAGCTCCACAAAATGTATATATCCCCAGAGAAGGGGTTCGTGCAAAGGAGAAACAGCTAAGCTATGATGAGGTGGCAGCGGCTCTAACGAAAGCGATTGAAGACTTAGCCTCTCATCCCAAGGCGGCGCCTGCGATCTTGGGTGCTCTCCAAAATGAAGAGACTCTGCATAGAATAGAGCGACTGGCAGCTGGAGTAGCGGTGCGGCGTCAAGCTCAGAATTATGTACATCCTCAATACACAGCCGCCCGCACGCTTACCCCGCTTGTAGCAGAAGCGGCAGCTCCTACTGAAACTTTTACACGCACTGAACACTTCGGTCCCCGACTCATTCTCATCCCTGTGAAGGACGCCGAAGAAGGCTTGACCTCTCTCTATCAGCTGGCTCAGGAAAAAGGCATGCTCTCCTGTGCTATTTATACCACAGACCCTCATTTCAAGCAGCGGGCGATTCGCCTCCTATCTGAAGCTGCGGTTCCCCTGAGCTTTAACTTCCGAGGGCAGGTCTTTATCAATCAGAGTGTCGCCTTCTCAGACTTTCACGGGACGGGGGGTAATCCTGCTGGTAATGCTTCCTTCACCGATGCAAGCTTTATTGTCAAGCGGTTTCGCTGGGTGGAAATTCGGGACTGTAGAGAAGGATAGACCCCACGCAAAGTAGATTCTTTACAATGTGGCATACTCTGTCCTTGAATTCAAGAAGAGGTGTGCTGACTGTATTGGCAGAGGGCTGCCTCATCCCTAAGGAGAAGCTAAGAAAGGGCTGAGCTGATAACTTCAAAACTCTCTTCGGTGGCCTGCAAAAACTTTACCTGGAGAAAGTTAGCTTCTTGCACGGGCTGAGCCCATTTTTATCTATTGCAAGCAGGTTTTCAGATTATTCTGTGTTTTAGCTTTGAGGTAATCCTCTTTCTGAAGGGCTTCTTGCTTCTACCATTCCGATGGAACTCAGCTAATGGAGGATTTAGGGACTTCTAGATTTAGTTACACTGACCTATTTCAATCTCTTCTACCTGAGCAATAGGGGGGGTCTTCCAGAAAAGCCGACGGACCTGCCGAGCTTCAAGCGGATTCGGCTCATAGAGGTTAGGGTAAAGCAAAAGGAGAGGTTTCCCTCCTGCTTCCCATTGAGCGTGATAGTCTGGGCGAGTATGAGGAGGGAAAAAGTGCTGATAGTCAATGGCAAAAATATCCCACTCTGAAGCGGCGGGGATAGCCTCGGGCGTCCCGGCACAAAAGCCCCAGCTTAAGCTATCAAGCTGAGAGTCTCGCTGATACTGCCTGAGAGTAGAAAGTAGCCTCTCCCAATCTGAGCTTGAGAGGGGAGCCTGAACCCATCCTCGTCCGAAAATGACCACCTTCACTTGGGGATATGGGCGAATAAAGGGAATAAACTCATTTATAAGCCATTCTTGAAGAATCATGTTCCATGAAAGAGTTGAAGAAGTGAAAAAGGCTGTATCATGCCATTCAGGCTCCAGTACTACAACTTCTATAGGAAGCTGCTCTAAAAAAAATCCCAGAGCGTATCGGTGACCTGATACCCACTCTAGCCCATTTGTGAGAGGATCACGACGCAGAATCAGTTTCGCTACCTTGATAGGGTTTTCTATTCTACAGTCAAAAGGGATTAGAGGAACCGTTTCACCCGTTACCTCCACAGCATACCAGAGGGGTATCTCCGCTTCCTCAAGAGCACATCCCCAAAGAAAAAGGAGAGGAAGTCCCCATTTATGCACTGCGTAGAGTACCCAAATGCGGCAGTCCCGTAAGTAGAATTTTCCAGTCTAAAAGCACAGAATATCGGTGAGCATACATGAGATCTAAGCTGAAAGTGTGAGGATAATGCTTGCGAAGAAAATCTGTTGTTAGAAGTCCCTCTTTGAGAAGAGGCATTTCTTCAGAAGGAATTTCGCTATAGCTTACAAAGTGGTAACGCCCCAGTAGCACACCAAACAGACTCTTGAGGGCTGCAAGTGGCTCGTGATAAATCCAGAAAGTAAAGGGGTAAGCCATTAGAAGCATCAGACTGACCCCTAAGTCAAAAATTTTTTTCTGAAACAGTACCTCGGGCTGATGGAGTCTCAAATAGAGCCTGAGAGAGTGTCGGCTCACCAGGATGCTTTGAGGACCTATCAAGTAATCAGCGTAAGGCGGTATAATCTTAAAGCTAAGCTTGCGATAAAAGTAGCGCATCATTAGAGAAATGATCTCCTGGGAAGAAAGGCTGGTATTGCAAAAAATAAGTTCGTCAGGATTGTGTCGGTCTAAAAGGTACGGGAGCTGAGTGGGCAGTCCGAGCGCTTGTGGGTGGGACCTTGGACTGACGAACCCGATGAATTCTGCGGGATACTGAATCTCTTCAAAGAGGAGGCGGCGAATTCGGGCAAATTGACTAGGCTCTGCCACTACCAGCACTCTATGAGAGAGGTTTCCTGTGAGATGCAATCGTCCTCGCCGCAGCCAGTTATCTAAGGCTCGCAGGGCAAGGCCCAACGGTACTGCTGCACCCGCTAAGGCTAGCACCATGAAACGGGACACATTGATGGAGGGTATCAAATAACTTACTAAAACTATCATCAAAAATCCAATAAAGACCGCTGCTGCAATCCGACGAATCCGATAGGGGGGAGTGTAATTCAAAAAAACCGCGTGTCCTAGCATAAACGCAATCGCATAGCCTAAAAGCCCCCATACCTCATAGGAAGGATAAAAGCTCTTTCCAGTGTAACCTTTCCAGAAATGGAAAAGAGAAAGTCCAACCCCATACAACGCTCCCACCTCTAAGACAGGGAGGTATATCTTATTCAAGATCCGCTTGAAAGCTGAGAAAAGGGCTGCGGATACGATTCCAATCTGATACAGAAAAGCAATAGGAAGGCGGCGCCATCCTCTATAATGCTTCTGGACAAATTGGAGGGAAGCTTTATAAAAGGTTAGTACGTAGTTCAAAGAACGGCTCTTAGTGCTTTCTCCTTTAAAATGCACTATCTGAGTGGTAGGAAGATAATAGTTCTTGTAGCCTGCTTGGAGGATCCGATAGCAAAGGTCTATGTCCTCTGCATACATGAAGAAGCGTTCATCCAAGAGCCCTACTTCATTCAGAACTCGGCGAGGAAGGGCCATAAAAGCCCCTAAAAGCACAGGGACGGGGCTAACTTCATTCTCAGGAAGAAAAGTTAGGTGATAGCGCCCGAAGAGGCGACTTTTAGGAAAGAGACGATAGAGACCACTTAGCTTGCAAAATATATTCCATGCAGACGGTAAATCTCGCCGAGAATCGGGTGAGAAACGCCCCTGACCATCTATAATTTTCACGCCTACTGCCCCAGCTTCTGGATGAGCGTCTAAAAACTCTACCACAACCCGAAAGGTATCTTCTTGTACAATTGTATCTGGGTTGAGAAGGAGAATATGCCGTCCTTTAGCTAGCTGAATCGCTTGGTTATTTGCCTTGGCGAAGCCAAGATTTGTGGAGTTTGCGATAAGTTTTGCCCACGGGAACTCCTCTCGTACCATTTCCACACTCCCGTCAATGGAAGCATTATCTACGACCCACACTTCTACGGCGAGTCCTTCCATTGCTCGGGCTACAGACTGAAGGCACTGGCGTAGGAAGTACTTGACATTGTAGCTGACGATAATGACGGAAAGATCAATCATAAGCTGAGCAGCTGGCGTTCTCGGAGCGAACGAGAGAGAGTCAGCGGATCCACATAGGACAACTCACTGCCCACAGGGATTCCACTGGCAAAGCGAGTAAGACGACCATGCCAGTCTGCAAGCCGGCGAGCCATATAATAAGCTGTCGTCTCTGCCTCTGGGCTTGTTCCTAAGGCAATAATCACTTCCTCATAATTCTCTCGTTGGAGCCTTTGCCACAATTCCGCTAAGCGAAGGTCTTTTTCTCCGACGCCGGCTAAGGGATCCAATACACCTCCAAGGATGTGATATCGCCCATTGAAAGCTTGGCTTCGCTCAATAGCGAGTACATCGGCCACCTCCTTGACGATGCACAAAACGGGGTCTGTTCGACGAGGGTCTTCACACAATTGACATGGTTTTTCCTTCTCCACCCAAAAGCCGCAGACTGGACAGGAGTAGATGGACTCCACCACAGCCCCTATAGCTTGATGAAGCTGAAGAAGAAGGTCTGAACGGCGAAGGAGGGCTTGAACAATCCGAAGGGCGCTACGTGGCCCAATCCCTGGCAGTCGTTCAAGAGTCTTGAGGAGACTTTGAAGCGAAGGGGGCAAGAGCACCTCCATCACAGCCGCAAAACTACGATAAACTCAATCACCTTCCCTCAATTTCTAACATACTTTTAGATGTTTCAGAAGTAGTAGATTTGAAGGCTGTGAGGGAGTGGATATGCCTTCTGGGTGCATTCGTTTGGGCCCAGGGCACTAGTCTGCCATCCGATCCAGAGGCGTTTGCGACGGCTCTCCGAGAGGCTTTGGACCGCTTCAAGCGTCCGGACATCTCTCAGCGCGCAGAAGCCTTCTATCTCGCCTGGAGTGCTGGGGAGCTCTCTCTCCCCGAGAAAAAAGCCATAGCTGACTTAGCCAGCCGACTCAATAAGAAGGGGCTCAGACCGTATCCTGACCTTCTCTCCTTCGTAGAGACAGCCCTTCTTCTCAAAAATCCAGAATCTCGTATCCGAGTCCCTGTACCTCAGTTCATCGCTATCTCTGAAACCCTTGCTGCTGAGAATCTTAGCGCACTTTCCCGGTTCTGGGAGATTACAGGCAAGTTTGTGCCAGAAGGAATTGTGAATAAAACCTCGGTCTTTACGTGGCGCATAGATAAAAGCGAAGCGAGATTGGCTTTCTATAGCTATATTGATAGCACCACGTTTGAAGAAAAGCGAGTCCCCGCTTTTTTCTTCAAACGAACGAATCTCATTTGTGCTACAGGTGGGGTAGACATCCCAGTGCGAGAAGTAGATGGCATGCTTAACTTGACTAATAGACACTTTATAGGGACTCGGGGAAAAGCGGACTGGAGTCGCTTAGGAATTTCACCCACTGCGCTGTACTGCGAAATTCAGGACTTTCTCGTGGATATGAATATCCGTCGCCTTTCCTCTGCTAAAGCTACTCTCTACTATCCTGAACTCCTTCCTCATCCAGTCAAGGGAAGATTCTTAGATGATTTTACCGTCTATACAGACTATGCAAAAGCTTCAACACCTGTCTTTGAAATGACAGAGGGCAGCATAGAGATTAGAGAGTTTATTCCGAATACTATCTATAAAGGTGGCTTCTCCCTGAAAGGACTCACAAAGTATGGCTCGGCTGTAGGGGACACCCTCGCAGAGCTGAGCGTCTTCGCAAAAGGCAAACAGGTTCTTCATGTTTATCTTCAAAACCTTGCGTTTGACCCGAAGAAACTCACTTCCAATGAGGTCTCGGTGGAATTGTATCTGCCTTTTGGCGATACGATCTATTACCCTGTTACGGACCTCATCTATGATGTAGCCTCCCAGGACATTATTCTCAACCGAAATCGAAAAAATCCTCGGACCAGACAGGGCTTTTACAGCACTTATCACAAGATGGAGATGCTTTTTGACGCGATTATCTGGAATCCTTTGAAAGATACTGTCATGCGCTTCACTGCTATCATTGATCCGAAAGGGAAGTATGGGATTGTTCAGTCTATAGACTTTTTCAATCAGAGGGAGTATGAGAGCTACAAAGACATTCTCCCTGTTAATCCGATTGGAGCTACTTATCGCCTCCTCAAAGAGAGGGAGAAACAAGGTAAGGGGCGACGCAGAAAAGCTATAAAGTACTATATTACAGATACTGATATTCTAAAAAGCCAAGGTTTAGATGTCAAGGCGTTTCAGGAGAGGTTCCGAATTCGTCTTCAGGATATTGAGACCTATGGGTTTTTGAAATACGACCCTCAAACGGGGATTGTGGAACCCTTATCCAAGCTCTATCGCTGGGCACAAGCGGCTTTTGGGGAGAAGGATTATGATGCTCTCCGAATTTTCTCAAATACAGACGATGGAGAAAATGCCCGATTGGACCTTCAGACAAAGGAGATTACTCTGAGGGGTGTAGAAGTGGTCGTGTTTGCCGATTCACACATTGTGGAAATTGCCCCTTACAAGCGCACTATCTACTTGGGGGAGAATCGATCTATGCGATTTGCTGGGCGCCTTGCCGCTGGCAAGCTGGATCTGTATGTACGACCAGAGCCTCGCATGCAGTTTGATTATGAAAACTTCAAAGTCATCTTTATCAACATAGACTCTCTCAAGTTTAGACCGGAGCGGGATCCCATTTTCCAAAGCGGACGATACCCTCGCTTAGCTCGGTCGCTCTCCAGTCTCAACATAGAAAACGTGAGTGGAAACATCTATATAGACTTTCCTTCCAATAAAAGCGGAAAAAAGGTCATTCCTTACTATAGTATCCTTGATTGTCATTCTGAGTCCTATAAGTATTGGGATTTCCCTAACATTCAAGATCGTCAATATACAAGAGATAGACTCTATTTTGAGCTGGACCCTTTCATGATAGATAGTCTGGAAATCTTTAGCATGCTTGGACTGGAATTTCATGGGGTATTTTTTTCTGATAGTGTATTTCCTCCCTTTCGCGACACGCTCAAGGTAGTGCCTGATGGAAGTTATGGTATTCAAGAGACTTTTGATAAGGGGATAGTTGTATATAAGGGCAAAGGAAAGTTCACTGGGCGAGTCGCAATGGATAACTTCGGACTTCATGGCCGAGGGGAGATTCAGTATCTCACGGGGGTGGCTCAGGCAGATACTTTTGTGTTTCATTTTGACTCCTGTATGGCGGAGAAGGCTCGCTTCCTGCTACCACAGAGCCAATATGCTCTCGCTCGCTATCCGAAAGTAGAGGCAGAATCCCTCCGTTTCAAGTGGTATCCCTATCTCGGACAAATGATTGTAGAGACAGGCAGTCAGCCTGCCCGACTCTATGGAGGAGAGGCCACCTTCCGAGGCAAGCTTGTTTACACTCCAGAAGGACTTTTTGCGGATGGCTTGTTAGAAACGGGTGAGGCCCGAATCGTCAGTTCTAACTTCACCCTCTATCCAGAAAATCTGCGGGCAGGTAATAGCCGCTTCGTCCTTCTGGATGCAAAAAATAAAAAAGATACTGTCTTTTATGCAGAGAGCATAGATTTGGACTATAGTATCAAGCTCCATCAAGGTGATTTCATTTCTCTGAAAGTAGGTGAGCCAACAATTACCTTCCCTAAGCAAAACATTTCAACTTCGCTTGGGCGAGGGAGCTATAATCGGGAGTCGGGTGAGATTTTCCTTGGTGCTCATGTTCAGGATGAGAGCAAAAACTTTGTGGTTCAGCGCAGCAAGTCAGGCAAAGAATTATACTTCAACACTCAAATTCTTCTGTGCAATCTCAATAAGGGTACTATAGAAGCGAATCGGGTGGATTCTATTATTGTGGCGGATGCTACAATTTTTCCAGAGGGGGGACGGGTTAAGTTTCTATCAGATGGGCGGACTGAGCCTTTAGAAAATGCTGTTATTAAGGCCCCTACTCGGCTCAATTACCATGTTCTCAAGGAAGCATATGTGCAAATTCGCTCGGGATCAGAATACACGGCTCGGGGCAAGTATAAATACACTGACATAGACGGCAAGCCGCAATTCATTCAGATGGACAGCGTTTATGTGCAAGACGGCGTTACTACAGCTCGGGCAAAAATTCGGACGGAGGAGGAGTTTCTGCTCACCGATCGAATTCTTTTTCGGGATGAGGTAGAGCTGCGAGCCGACCGTCGATACCTCTATTTCAAGGGAGAGGTACGGATTCAATCAAATAATGAATTTCTCAGGGACTCATGGTTTGCCTTTGAGGGAGTGGTCAATCCGGACACTGTCTTTATCCCCATCAAGGACCCCAAGAATCGTCGCGGGCAAGAGCTAAGCGTAGGGATTCATTTCGTACAGGTGTATCGCACCTTTTATACGAATTTTCTCCAGCCTCGACGCAATAAAGATGACATAGATGTGCTGGTCGCTCAAGGTGGGCTTTCAGTGGATAGAGCAACTAAGTCCTTCCGGATTGGCCCTCTCTCTAAGCTCAATGGACAAACCTATAAGGGCAACTGGGTAGAGTACAACGATGAGACTCGGGTTACGACAGCGTATGGGCGATTGAATTTTCCTGCTGCTTTCCCGCCAGGTGGGGCCCAAATAGCGGTCGCTGGCATGTGGCGAGAAGAGCAGCGCTTCCAGAAACTCTCCACTGACCTAATTTTCGCCCTGCATTTTCCAAATATTCCCCAGCCGCTGGCTGAGGCTATTGCTTCAAGGTTCAATCTGTGGTCATTGGCTCTGAATGATATAGAGTATAAGGAACAGCGATTTATAGAGGCAATTGCTGAACTGGTAGATCCTGACCCTTCCCAACCAGAAGTCAACACTCAAGAGATCCTTCAGGCTGCTCAGCGGGCAAGCATGGCAAAAAATGTACCCTTTGCTAAAAAACTCCCCGTTACGCTTCTGCTGGCGCGGGTGCCATTTCGCCGCAGTGATTCCACAGGAGCCCTTTTCGTAAGCGCTGATGTAGGAGTAGCAGGGATCGGAGGGCTTGGCATCGCTAAATACTGCCCAGCTAAAATTGAGTATGCCTTTGGTGCCTATAATCCAGCGGAACGCACTCGTAATCCAGATGTAGTTACTATTTATTTAGAGCCAACCGAAGGAAACTGGATATTCATCTTATACTCTGGCTACACTGTTCGTATGATTACAAGTGATCCAGGACTCAACCGACAAATTCGCCAAGCCGCTGAAAAGCAGAAAGACTATAACAAAGACCCAAGCAAGCCCAAGCTCCAGCTTATCGCTGCGGATCCCGAGGAAAAAGAACAATTTCTCCAAAGATATTCGGCCTACCTTCTGAATTAGTATGGCTACTAATCTTCCTGTAGAGAAAATTCTCTTCTTTGATATAGAAACAGCTCCCCTCTATCAGACTCTGGATGAAGTTCCACCTTTACTGCGAGAGCATTGGGAGAGAAGATATGAGGCCCATCGCCCCCAAGGATATAAGGAGCTGTCTGCCGATGAGTACTTCCTGAAGCGATGTGGCATTCACGCCCTTTATGCGAGAGTGATATGCATCAGTTTAGGGTATTTCGTCAATCAGCATGGTTCTCTTCGCTGGCGGCAGACCAGTTTCTATAATCTGGATGAAAAAGAGCTGCTGCTCACTTTTTTAGGTAAATGGGAGAAATTTCGGGAGCATGCCTCTACTATTTTTCAATCTCTTTTGAATTCTCGACCAAAATATGCTGTATGTGGTCATAATGTGCTTGGGTTTGATATCCCCTTTATAGGGCGGCGATTGCTTCTCAATCAGGTTTCTCTTCCTGCTTTCTGGCGGGAGGCTCAATATGCCCAGCCGTGGCAATTAGAAGAACCTGCTGTGATTGATACTATGCTTTTATGGAACTTCACCAGCCGAGAGGGTACTTTTCTCTCCTTAGAACTACTGGCTCACATCTTAGGTATGGATTTTCAAAAATCACTCAATCACGAAGAGATTCATTCACGCTTCAGTCAGTGGGCTTCTGGAGGTGATGAAGCAAGCTTTTTACCTGTGGTGGAATACTGCGAGAGAGATGTTCGGGCAGTGGCTGAAATCTACATCAGAATGCAGCTTCCTCAAGAGAAGCAAAAGATATACATAGAATCTCTCAGAGTCTATGAATCGTCTCATCACGGAAAGGAGTGAATATCTTAGAGCGCACGCTCATCAGCCGGTGGACTGGTATCCCTGGGGCGAGGAAGCGTTTGCGCGGGCTTGGCAGGAGCAGAAGCCCCTAATCATCAGTATCGGATACAGCTCCTGTCACTGGTGCCATGTCATGTCGCGCGAGAGCTTTGAGGATAAAGAAGTGGCGCGCCTCATGAATCAATACTTTATCTGTATCAAGGTGGATCGAGAGGAACGCCCGGATGTGGATCAAGTATATATGGATGCCATTCTACTTATGGGGCGTTCGGGGGGATGGCCTCTGAATTGTTTCGCTCTTCCTGATGGTCGTCCTTTTTATGCTGTTACTTATTTACCTAAGAAAGAATGGATAAACCTCCTAAGACACATCGCTAAGCTCTATGCAGAAAAGCAGGATGAGGTTCATCAAATGGCTCAGCGAGTCGTTGAAGCTATCCAGAAAATGGATGAGTCTCTCCTCAAAAGTCGTCCACTCACCCTTAGTCCTGTACAGGTAAATTGGCACGAAATCATTCAGAAACTCTTGCAGGACATTGATTGGGTATGGGGGGGTGAATGGAGCCAGATGAAATTCCCCATGCCAAGTCGGTGGATTTTTGCTCTTAGGGCAGGTATCCTGTTAGAGAAGCCTGAGTTGGTCCGAGCGGTCCATTTGACGCTCCAAAAGATGGCAATGGGCGGCATTTTTGACCCTATAGATGGGGGCTTCATGCGCTATACTACGGATCGCTTCTGGCGAGTGCCCCATTTTGAAAAAATGCTCTGTGATAATGGACTCCTTTTAGCTCTTTATAGCGAAGCCTATCGCCATCAGCCAAATCGCCTCTATCAGCAGGTCATAGAAAAAACGGCGGCGTTCCTGCTTGAGAAAATGCGACTGCCTACTGGTCTTTTTTCTGCCTCCTTTAGTGCCGAAAGCGAGGGAGAGGAAGGACTATATTATACGTGGACCTATGAGGAGTTAGAGAATATTCTTACAGATCCTCAGGCAAAGAGGATTTTTTTCGCTGCTCATGGGGTTTTTCCTGAAGGAAACTGGGAGAAGGGACGCAATATCCTCTATCGCACTAAGGATAATGAGGCTATTGCTCAAGAGATGGGACTTCCGCAAGAAGCTGTGGAGAACCTTCTTGAAGAGGCTTATAAGAACTTAGCGGCTGTGCGTGGGAAGCGCCCTTCTCCCCCTCGGGACGAAGCAGCAATTATCGCATGGAATGCCTATGCAGTCATAGGGCTAATAGAAGCCTACAGAGCTCTCGGACGGATAGAATACCTTGCTGCAGCGCGCAGCGCTATCCATGCCTTGCTTGAGGATAATCTTACTCACCTTCACCGTATCCAGAAGGAAAAAGCCTGGTATGGAGAAGCCTTCGCAGAAGACTATGCCGCATTTGCCTTGGCCCTTATTCATTTATATACTGTTACAGGGACGGAATCTTATCTTTTGCAGGCTGCTCAACTGATGGAACGCAGCTTAGAACTCTTTTATGATGAGAAGGAGGGGCTATTTTACTTCACAGCACAGGCTCTTCGAGGCTTCATAGGGCGAAGAAAAGATATATTTGATACCAGTACGCCCTCCTCTAATTCTCTTTTTTCAGAGGTTTTGTGGTGGCTCAGCCGATATTTCCATCGGATGGATTATCGAGAAAAGGTTCATCTTATCCTCTCTCGTTTAGAAGGACGAATGCGAGAAAGCCCTACTCTGGCGAGTTTTTTCCTTCGGGTGGCTCTATTGGAGCATAAAGCCCCTTTTTCGGTGATATATCGGGGCTCTGATATTTCTCCCTTGTGGAAGCGATACGAGCCTGCTATTGGTTGGGTAGCATTTATCTCTCAAGAGGAAACGGCTATCCCTGCTTGTACCAGTTATGCGGCGAGTGCCCCGCCTAAGTGGTTCCTTTGTACATATGGCGCTTGTCTGCCACCTGTGGAGACTATAGATCAGCTATGGGATGTCTTAGAGCGGGAGAAGGCTCGTTTAGCCAGTAACTGACAGAAGAGCAGCTCGGCTGGTGCTTAGCGACTACTAAGATAGAGCCATGCCATTAGGAGGCTTAGCTTGCCCCCCTTCTTTATATTTGCTCTTTTGGACCTCTTCGCCTGAATAAGCGCTTCTCTTTAGTGGGTTCCTACCCTTGGATCAGCTAATCAAAAGAAGGGAGAGCTTTGAGATTCTCTACCATGAGAGAAACGCGTCCGGCTCTCTCCTCTGGGGTGAATGAAGCCTTGGGTGAGAACTCAGAGTCCCTCTTTGCTCTCAGAGTCGGTAGAGGCCTCTAAGGAGGGTAAGGAAACCCCTGAGCCCATGGTAGGGGTAGGGGGGGCAAGCCCGTGTATTACATGCTAAAGCAGCTTATTCGTCTCTACTTTCGCAGTGCCAGAGGACTGCTCTTCGCACGAGGAGAGGCACGCCCTTTTTCTCGCTCTGAAGGCTACGCCACGCTTTCATGACCAGTCGATTTTTTTCCTGGAGGCGTTCCTGATAAAGTTTTTCATTTTCTTCTGCATCATATAGCTTTCGCCCATCAACGAAAGTCATTCGAACGCGGCTATAGACAGAGAGAGGGGTGGGTCTGTCCCATAGCACAAGGTCTGCATCGTAGCCCTCTTTGATAAAGCCCACGCGATGACTGATACCGAGTGCCTGAGCCGGATAGACTGTAACTGTACGCCATGCTTCAAGGCTATCAATGCCCTCACCATATCTTAGAACCTTTGCGGCTTCTTGGTTTAATCGGCGTCCCATTTCTGCATCATCGGAATTGATACAGGTAGGAACTCTATACTTCAAAAGAATAGCAGAATTGTGAGGAATGGCATTGATGACTTCGTATTTGTAAGCCCACCAGTCGGAGAAAGTAGAGGCAAATGCTCCATGAGCTTTCAATTCAGGTGCGACCTTGTAGCCCTCTAAGGCATGAGTAAAAATGCGTACCCTAAATCCGAGCTGCTCTGCTACTCTCATTAGCATAATGATTTCGGACTGCACGTAGGAGTGACAGGTGATGAAACGCTTGCCTGTTAGGATCTCTGCTAAGGCTTCCAGCCGCAAGTCTCGCCGTGGAAGCGTCTTCCCCTCACTGCGACTTTGCCTTCTTTTGAAGTTTTCATGCTCTTGCATGTAGCGCCGAGCTGCTAAAAAAGCATCAACAATGATTTGCTCTACTCCCATTCGGGTCTGAGGATATCGGATAGTGAAAGCTTCGCCCCAATTAGACTGCTTGACGTTCTCGCCAAGGGCAAACTTGTTGAAGGGAGGGGCATCAGGAATCAGAAATGAGTCAGCAGGAAGTCCCCACCGCAGCTTGATGCAAGCAGATTGTCCGCCAATAGGGTTGGCAGATCCATGAAGCAATTGGACTGTTGTTACCCCTCCTGCTAAATGGCGATAGATATTGATGTCCGTGGGGTCTATCACATCGGCAATTCGGACTTCTGAAGTAACTGCGTCTGAGTATTCATTCACACCCCCTTCTATAGCGATGTGAGAATGTTCATCTATTATTCCAGCGGTGAGAGCAGCTCCATTTGCTTCTATAACCTGGGTATTGGGGGGTATAGGAAGGTTTTTGCCTATGCGGCGAATCTTTCCGTCAGCAATGTATAGGTCGGTCTCAGGTAGAATGGTATCCCCTGTCCAGAGAGTGGCGCGGCGAAACAGAATGGGGAGAGGAGCTGGATACACCGCTCGCCCATAAAATCCAGGAGGGTGAGTCAACCGACTATACAAACTGTCTTCCAAAAGAGAGGGGGAAATCCGCTGAGAAGGGGTATCTGTAGAGAGCGCGATCCTTTTGGCCATCCATTGATAGCGCTCTCCTGTTGGATGAAGGTGAGTGCCCACAAGGAGTGTCTCATTTTGAACTTCAAAGGTCCAATCTCCAGCTGCAGCAGAAGATTTCACACGAGCAGAGAACAAGGCTCGGAGAGGGTCGTATTCAACTTCCACGAGCTGAGTATCCTTTTCTCCTAAGATAAGGCGAGTGGGAAGTGGAAAGCCTGAACGAGCGGGGAAGCGCCACTGCCAACCCATTGGCCAGAGAAGATAGGTTCCTTGAGGTTGGGCGGGAGGCAGGCTTATCAGCACTTCTTGATGCCCGTCTATCCATATCTCTAGAAGTTTTGCCTCTTCGTTCCAGAGAGTATCAGAGAAAATGAGCAGGTTTGCCCTATAGTGGGGGGCGAGGCGTCCGATGTCAGATAGCTTTAGCCACTCTGCTGGAATCGTTGTGAGGCTCAGGAGCAGGCTGTCAGGTGCGGAAGTGGTGCGAGCTATGAGCCGCAAGTGCTCCCAGAAAGTGGCAGGTTCTGTCAGTCCGGTAGCTGTCAAGGCAAGGGTATAGCCGCGCTGAAGAAGCCATCGAGCACGAAATGGAGCTGTCTCCCATCGCCGCAGGGCTAAAAGGGGAAGCTGGGCATACTTTTCGGCTGTATGAGCTGGAGGAAGGGTAGGGAGTCCAACTGGCATAATATACACTCCATCCTTTGGGAGGAACTTCAGCCACTCATACTCGTACCCTGTACCCAACACTGCCCAGCGCAGGGGTCCCCCTTGTTTCCACTCACTTGAGATTCGAGCAACTCTGAAAACATCCTCAGGCGTTTGAGCTACCCATGTCCATCGTAATGTATCCTTCCATAATATCCGAAGCCGCTCTAAACTCACATTTGTCACAGGGGGAGAAGCAAATTGCCGATACCATAGCCAGTCGTACAGGAGCTGGCGAACCAAGGCGATGCCGCCCATCTTGGAAGTAGGATACATTTGAGTACTTGAGCCTTTCTCAAATCCAGCATGAAGGATAGAAGCTCCTGAAAGGAAGCGCTGCGCAGGCTGCAGCTCCTCACAAAGAAGAAGGGTGGCTCCTGTGCCTCTTAATATTCCTTCCCTTGGTGCGACATGAGCTACAGCGAAACCCATCTCTCGGAGCTTTTTTGCATGTTCAGCTTCATAGACAAAGGCAGTCTCCGCTGCGTAATCCAGCCTGACCGCATCTGCCGGATAGTAAAGCGGATGCCGTATCGGATCATATTGCGGTTGTGGGGAAGGAGGGGGGGATTGAGTTCGTAAGCCCCAGTGGCTCCATATCTCTACGAAAGCAGGATAGACCCAGACATTAGATGGATAGCTTAAGATCGCTGCAGTGGAGGGGATAGAAATGCTTCCACGCTGACCTATTCTGGCAATTCTTCCATTCTGGATAAGGAGCACTCCATCCTTGATATACTTGCCTGGTGCCAGCCATAGAGTGGCTCCGACAATAGCTACCTGGGTGGGTTTCCCTCGTTGAGGACCGCGAAGAGGAAGTAGCGATTGAGATTGAGCCCAGAGAAGACTCCAGATGGTTATCAAGCGCCACATTTTATCCTCGCAGGTGATTCCCTATCCAATAGCCTCCTCCCAAGATCATCACTCCAAGTACTATCGTTAGGGAAAGATACAAAGCTGCCTGCCAGAACTTTTCCAGCCTTAGCATCTCAAATACTTCTAATGTGATTGATGAAAAAGTTGTCAGGCTTCCACAAAAGCCGGTGGAAAGACCATAGAAGATATATTCTTCACTTTCTTTGTCAAATAGAGCAGTGAGGATCCCCAGTACAAAAGCGCCTACCATGTTTACGAGAAATGTGCCTAAGGGAGAGAGGGTAGAGAGATTGAATTGGCGCTGAGCCCAGAAGCGGAGGAGAGCACCACCGATCGCCCCTACTCCAATCGCTACTAATAGACCCCCTCTCATAGAGTTTGAGTCATTTGGCGCAGCGTCTCTCTGAGATGAGGAAGAGGTGTTGAGATAAGCTCAAAATTGGGTGAGTAATCCCTTAGTAAGTAAAATTTCTGTCTGAATATATCGGAAGTCCTTGGATTTCTATTGGTAAATTCCTGTGCATCCTTAATTAGTTTGTACTTCTCTGGATGAGAACGCTTTCTGAGATAATCTTCCAGCTTATCTAAATAGAAACGAGATTCTTCTTGAAAATATACACACAGAAGGATGCGCATTCGCTTATCCACAAGAGGATGAGGAGGAAATTGTGCATATACCTGAAGGATATATTCTAAAAATGGACGGTAAGCATCCTTATCTCCAATGAAGGCACTGAGATATATCCAGAAAATATGTGGAATATAAATACCATTTGCGACCTTGATGACATCTCTTTCAAATTCTATTCGCTGCTCTTCATCGCTATATACCTTCTCATGCAAGGCTTCTAAGCGGGCGATGAGCTCTTCTGGCGGAAGCCCTTCAGCTGCTGCTTTCTCTATCTCTTGAAGTGCCTCTGACATAAGGCAAAAATAAGTCATACCTTCTCCTTTTTGCGAGGGGCTACTCTTTCACATTCTCGAGGAAGCTGTGCAGGGGTTAGCCTTTTGGATTGAGGCGAAGTTCTTTCTCGGGAAATCGGGGCTAAGTTTTAGGATGGAGGGGATGGCCTTTATAGGTTGGGAGCGGTCGCCAGCGCCTATGGCGCTGGCGCGTTAGGCGGCGGCAGCCACCACAGGTGGCTGCC
>JANXAJ010000032.1 GCA_025062295.1 Bacteroidia bacterium
TGGGGGGGGGGGCCCCCCCCCCCGGCGGCCCCCCCGCCGCCCCAAAGACCTATCACCCTCGTAAATGCAGCATCGCGGATAGCTACCGAAAAAGGTTCTCCAGCATTGCTTCAGTAAGGAGAAAGCGGATGGGGCGACCACTCGGGCTTTGATTGGGTTGGCTACACTGATTGAGATCATGCCAAAGGGCCTCTACTCCTTCAGAGGTAAGGGTATAAGGAGGTCGAATTACATTATAACGAGCGATATGCTGAGCTAATCTCTCTCTCCAGTTTATCTTCTCCTCTTCCTCGTTCGTTAGCGCTATGATCTCCTCCAGAATCGCCGCAGCCGCCGTAAAAGGAAGACCCGCTGGCACGGTATGAAGTACCACTTCCTTTTCTTCTCGCACTTCTATTTGAAGTCCTTGATTCAAGAGGGAAAGAGCGAGTTCCCTTAGCTTTGCGGCTTGCAGAGGAGTAATCGGCATATGAACGGGAAAAAGAAGACCTTGGGGTGAGATGGAGGCTCCGTTTAGCCACTTCTCAAATAGAATTCGCTGATAGGCTCCTAAGAGGTCTATCAGCCATATTTCCTTTCCTCGTCGCAGAAGGAGATACCTTCCATATAGAAGGAAGTACTCGGAGGAAGCTCCTGAAAGTGGCACTGACGCAAGGGAAGGAGCAAAGGGCTCTAATTGAGACTCTTTTTGTTGGGCAGGAAGGGGGGGAAGGGAGGATGAAACCTTCTGCAGCCAGTCTTGAGGAAGGGCGAGTGGAGCAAGGGCCAGGGCTCGCCGTATAATGCTCTGCAAAAGTGCTCGGATCTCCATTTCATTCAAGAGGCGAGCCTCTGTCTTAGCAGGCGTTACATTGATATCTATCTGGGAAGGTGGCACCTCTAAAAAGAGCCAGTACAATGGACGAGCCTCTCCCTTGAGGAAGGGCTTATATACTGAATATGCCGCTTGCTGAAGAGCTGCATGACGAATGAAGCGTCGATTGATAAAGAGAAAAGAGTCCCGATTATGAGGAGGGGTGGCCTCAGGTGATAAGAGAAAGCCCTGAATGGAAAAGAAGGAAGTATTCTCTTCCACGGGAATGAGGTCTTCTTCTTTCAGGTCTGTATGGATACTAAGGATACGATGGAGAAGAGTGGAGGGGGGAAGGTCATATAACAGGGTAGAATTGTGATAGAACCGAAAGTGTCTTTCTGGATGAGGATACGCTATGCGAAAGAATTCTTGGAGGTTGTACCGATGTTCCGTTTGGTCGCTATGGAGGGACTTTCGGCGAACTGGCAGGCGGTGGAAGAGCTTCTGGACGATGAAGGTTGTACCTGCAGCGCAGCGAGTGGGTTCCACTTGGAGCTTTTTTCCAAAAGCAATCCGTACATAAGTACCAATAGGCCTTGAGGGCTGGCGGGTGAAAAGCTCTACTTCAGCGACAGCGGCGATACTTGCCAGAGCTTCTCCTCGAAAGCCTTTCGTAAGGAGGCGCTGAAGGTCCTTAATAGACTGAATCTTAGAGGTGGCATATCGTTCAAAACAGAGCTCTGCATCAATCGGAGACATGCCCATGCCATCGTCTGTAACTTGAATGCGCTGTTTTCCTCCTCGCTCCGTCCATACCGAGATTGTGAATGCTTGGGCATCAATCGCATTTTCAACCAGTTCTTTGATGACTGAAGCCGGACGTAGAATTACTTCCCCTGCCGCAATCTGGTTGATGACCGCCTCGGGCAGCACTCGGATTCGCTGCTCAGGGGCGTCGATAATCATACTCAAAGTTTTTCAGCTTTGGAAAGTAAGGTCGTCGGCGAGCAGTCTCATATCGGTAGATGACCCAGCCAAGCTCCCGCAAAAAGTATAATCCATGACGCCATGGATAGCCAGCTGCTGACGGACTTCCTAACTGTCTTTCACCAACATAAATCACAGCGGAAAGAAAAAACTCTACTCCTAAGTCAAAATCTACAATATATGCCACATCCGAGAGGTAGCCATAAGCCATGCCGACCTTGTTGAAAATCCGAATACGAGAAGGAAGGGTGATACTATCACTTCCTCCTTGGAGGAAGTACTTCCGAATCCCGTCGTGATACTCTTTGAGATTATAGTCGGGGTCTTTTGCTTCTGAGGGGTACATAGAAAGATAGCGTCGTAAGAGGTGATAAGAGTCGCTACTAAGCCAGAATCGGTGATGAGGACGCACTGTCTGAGGGAATATGAGACTGATTAGAATCCCATGGGCATCTTTTAGGCTTAGGGAATTTGCATAGGGCATAAGAAGGTATGGGTGCTTCTCATAGGGGTGGGGTGGTAAGCCCTCTGCGCAAGTTGCAGGAAGGAGATAGGGGCTACTTCGCTCGCGAAAGAAGGAGACTCCTTCCATGCAGCGATTCTCTTGAATAGTACAGCTTCGTCCTAAGCGATGTCCGAAATAAGCCGATGTATAACCGCGCTGTTGCAGTACTTGTGTAGCATAATGAGGCCCAACTAAAGCATATAAGTAGTCAAAAGCTGAATTGTCACTGAAGACCATCTGTCGGCGGATGCAGTCTGCCACAGAGTAGGGTTTGGTAGGTGCCGCTTTTAGGCATCCTGTTTGACCTGGGATGAGGCTGAAAGGAGTTCTTGGGGTGATCCCGTGAGCCTTGAGGTGTTCAATACGCTCTAAAGCTAGAGCCGCCAAGGGCAGCTTTACCAAACTGGCAGGGTAGAAGTACTCTGTCGTATCCAGCCGAAAAGCATAATGCTTCAAGATAGGACGGTTCTGAGCGTCTCTGTTGATCTGAGTGTAGAGAATTTGAATACGATAAAATTGTGCCTTCTGAATGTAGGACTGTAAATGCGGAGCTTTTTCTGACAAAAAAGAGTTAAGCCAAAGGGTATCTGGAGCCGAAAGGCTATTAACCTGGGGGCGGTAAGGCTGAGGGGGGAGTAAAGCTGTTGTGCTAAAAATAAATCCAAGCCAAGCGAATCTTTGCGCGTTCATACACTAAGGCGGGGAAGGGGGTCTTAATAGCTACAAAAATACGAATGCTCCATGCGGGCAGATTGAGTATTTTCTCCCAGTGTGGATCCAAGCTCAGGAGCCATCGTCTATACTCTCGCTGGCGCAGAAGCTCAGCTGGCTCCTTTCCATAGCCACCCAGCAGCCCCCGAGCTCCATGTCCTAAGGCTAAGCCAAAGGGAAACTTGTCATAAAGAATGACGAGCCAGTAAGTCTGGCCATTATAATCTTTGAGAATTTGAGCTAAGCCGCGTCCGAGCAGATCAGGTCGCTGAGCTGCATAGGGAGAGGGGAAGAAGGAGAAGCGGATATCGGTTTGCCAGCCTTTGAAATGAGTAGAGAGGAGGAAGAGCCCCGTTCCAATTGTATTCCACCCCACATCCCAGAGCGAAGCCCCCCACTTTGGAAAAAATCCATCGGCTACTTCTATGCTAAGCTGAAAGCTCCACCCAAGAAGGGCCCCCATCCACTGGGCCTGTCTGGGCGGATAACCACAGCTCTCTGCCCACAGCCGATACATCCAGCTGAGGTGATAGGTAGCCCATGTGTGCCCCAGCTTATCCATCTGTTTCCACTCATCCCTATCATCAAATAAGCGCCACCCCTGAGCAGTGCGCCATTCGTACCAGCTCACGAAAGGCAAAGCATAAATAAGCCCATAGCTTGTCCCCACCCCGATCCAAAAGCGGGAGGATGCTTTCGCCGTATCCGAGGGGATAAGAGAAACAGCTAAGAAAAGTAGCTCAATAATCAAAGGCCGTTTCCTCTGCTATCCATCGTAAAAAGGGGATCAAACCTTGAGTAATGGGAATCTGAAAGATTGCTGGCACCTCGTAGCTATGATGAATTTTGAGGAGCTGTTCTATCTGCTCGTAGTAAGCATATGGAGCCTTAAGGAGAAGGAGGGTCTCCGTAGCTCTCTGGAGACTGCCTTGCCACCAGTACATAGAGTGCATCACAGGGATAATGTTGGCACAGGCTGCAAGTCGGTGCTCCAAGACCAGCTTCGCTAAAGATTCAGCTTCTTCTACGCTCCCACATACTACGTACACGATCCCAAAATCTGGGGTTTCCATAAGGCGAAGGTAAGTAAAAAAGCCCTCCTTCTTCAGGGAAAGAATACGACTCCACCTCCTAAAAGTTTTGCCTTTTGCAAGATTTTTTCAGGATAGTAGGATAAAAAGCTGGACCTGTAGAGCCCTCCCAGGCTACAGTAGAACAGGAAGCAGAGAAAAGTCCCCTATCACGCTCTCTCTAAAAGCGCCTGTAATCAAACCGTGGAGGTTGTGATAGAGGCGACAAAGGCGGGCAGTGTTTCAGTTGGCAAGCCGGCTAAAGCGTGGATGATCGCGTACCACTCGGAAAACAGGATTATTCCCTAATTCCTTACGGAAATCAGGCTGCAAGCTAATCGCTCTCTCCATAGCTTGAGCCGCTTTATCAGGATACCCCTTGTAAGCATACAATAGAGCCAGATTGTAATGGGCTTCCGCTAGCGTAGCATCTAAAGAGGTAGCTTGTAAAAAGTCAGCCTCTGCTTCCAAGAGCCGCATGGCTTTCATAAGAGAGACCCCTCTATTGTTGTAGGCTACTGCTAGTCGTCCATCCTGGGAGATTACTTTCGTATTGTCTGCGATTGCACCAGAGAGCCATCCTACATAATCCATTACAATCGCTCGGTTAATGTAAAGAGACCGGTCATTCGGGGAACGCGTAATGAGATCATTATACCGCTCAAGCATCTGCATCGCCTCCTCGCGTGAGAGCTCTTGTATGCCTTGGGTACGGTAAGCCAAAGCGGCAATACCGTAGATAGGATTCCCTTTATCAATACTGGCTGCTGCCTCTATGTCTCGGACAGCATTTTTGAGATCGTTTAGGGCAAAGTAGTAAGTAGATCGCATGGCTAAGAGGTTAGCTGTACGATTGCCCCGTGTATCTATAAGAACATTCAAAACATTCAAATTCTGACGAGCATTTGCCCCTGGTCGGAAGCGGCTTATGATGAAGGTTTTCGTCGCAATATTGTACAATTCAGGAGCTAAAAGCGGGACTGCGGCCCCATACCGTTCCACATACATCTTATCCAGCTGATAGTTGAAGGTAAAGGTTACCAACGCATGGCGGCAAAAGGGTAGAACTTTCTCTCGGATTTTAGGCCAGTACTTGAGTTTTCGCAGCTGTTTTTCGCGTTCATCTTCATGAGCAGGCAAGGCAGCGATGCGAAGAATCTCTTGGCGCTCCTCTTGAGAGAAGTCAGCAGTCTTGACCAGAATCTCAAATCTTTCCCAGTCTTCCCCTCGTCCTACCCCTTCAATCGGTAGGTCTCGCTTTAGCTTTTTGATAAAGTGCTCTTGAAGGTCTTTGGATACCGCTTCCATGCGTCCTTGCGCCAGACTCTGATTGAGTTGAATGCGACCATCAGGTGAGGCATAGCCTTCTATCTTAATTTTTTGTACAACATATCCCATCTTCTCATACTTATCTACATATTGAAGGATAGCATCACTGAGTTCTTTTCGATTGAAGCGGGTAGACATGATAGGAAAGATAAGGTCTAAGGTTCCCTCAAATCCCTCGTATCTATACTGTTCATCCCGAATGGGAAGGTCTGGCAAGGCTGATCGAAGACCTGTTCGGATTTTAGCCCAAGGTTGGGAGGTACAGCATGGAGGGTCTGCAGGGCCAAATGGTTTCTTTCGTGAATCGCAATATACCTTCGTAATTTTCCCCTTTTCCATCTTGACGATGGAGAAATACAGAGAGACTTGCTTGCCATCTAAGTGCTTTCCACCTAAAGGAACCTTGTAGATAAAGAAGGGCTGTGAGTTTGCTTTGTAATAGCTCTCAGTAATAATGAGCTCTCCGATTGTTCCTTGCTGATCTGTTTCCATGTTAGCAAGATGGGAGGGTGTGCTGTAATCTACACGAACGATTATGGCAACATTCTTCTGAAGGTATTTTCCATATTCTAGGTCATTCGCCAGGCGAAAGTAGAGGGTATCCCTTGCCTGAATGAATTGCCCTGGCTCTACGAAGGTAGGATCGAATTGGCTATTATCGTATTCACTAATCCGAAGCGTAGCGGGATCGTTATTTGCGTCCAGCGTCGCCTGTACCTCCTTCTTGAAACTCTGACAGGTGTTCTTATAGGTTTTGCCCCCATACTTAGTTTTATTGATAAGGTCTTTTGGGCCACAAGCGGTGGCAAGGAGGACCAGGAGGGCTGCTGGAAACCGAATGTTTTTTCGCATAGGAAAGGAGTTTGTACAAAAGTACAACTTTCACACTCGCTCTATGATGGTGGCTATTCCCATTCCACCGCCTACACACAGTGTGGCCAGGCCGTACTGGAGATTTTGCCTTTCAAGCTCATCCAGAAGGGTTCCTATTAGCATAGCTCCTGTAGCACCCAAAGGATGTCCCATAGCGATAGCTCCTCCATTTACGTTGATTTTTTCTAAGGGAATCCCCATTTCATCAGCAAAGCGAAGAGGTACAACTGCGAATGCTTCATTCACCTCGTAGAGATGAATCTGCTCGGGGGTCATACCTGCTCGCTGGAGGGCTTTTCGGGTTGCTGGGGCGGGACCTAATAGCATAATGGTGGGCTCGCTTCCTGTAACTGCCCAGCTCACGATCCGAGCGCGTGGGCGTAAGCCGTACTTTTTTTGGAGATCGTCTGTGCCTAAAAGCACTAAGGCTGCCCCATCTACAATAGCAGAGGAATTGCCAGGATGGTGCACATGTTGAATCGCCTCTAATTGAGGATACTTCTGAAGAGCGACGGCATCAAATCCAAACTGTTGCCCCATCACAGCGAAGGAGGGCTCAAGCGCTGCTAACTTTTCCAGACTTGTATCGGGTCTGATGTTTTCGTCGGTAGCTAATATAACCTCTCCCAGCGGGTTGCGGATGGGAATAAGACTTTTTTGGAAGTAGCCTTGCGCAGTGGCATGAGCAGCGCGCCTGTGGGAGCGCAGGGCAAACTCATCCAGTACCGACCGATCATATCCATACAAGGTGGCAATAAGGTCTGCTGAAATTCCTTGAGGAATATAGTAGCCTGGGAAGGCGACCGCAGGGTCTGCATACCAGGCTCCTCCATCAGAACCCATGGGGACTCGGCTCATAGACTCCACTCCTCCAGCCAAAAAAGCCTCTCCAATTCCTGCTCGAAGATAGGCGGCTGCTTGATTGATAGCTTCTAATCCCGAGGCACAGAAGCGATTGAGGGTTACTCCTGCTACAGTATCGGGGAGTCCAGCCGCCTGAGCAGCTACTTTGGCTACATTAGACCCTTGCTCGTCAATCTGGGTAACGCAGCCTAAAATCAGGTCCTCTATAGCGGAGGGAGGCAGAGCAGGCTGACGCTCTAATAGCGCTTGAATAAGTTGGCGTACCAGTTCTACGGGACGCACACGATGGAGTTTGCCTTCCTTTTTCCCACGACCACGCGGTGTGCGTACCGCATCATATATGTACACTTCACGCATATTCATTCCGATGAATGCCAAGACGCTTCATGCGGTTATGCAAAGCTGTGCGCTGCATTCCTAACGCTTCAGCTGTCCGAGAGACGTTAAATCCATGCTTTCGCAGGTGATAAAGAAGGTACTCCCGCTCCATTTGGTCTAAAAATGTCTCTATGCTTTGTACCTCCAAAAGGTGTGGAAGAGGAGAGACATCGCTGCAGGGCACGGGAGAAAGAACATATCGCCGAACATCGGCAGGCGTAATAACTTTCTCTGAGAAAATGGCTAAACGCTCAACAGCGTTTCGTAGCTCTCTTACGTTACCCTGCCACTCGTACAGGGTCAGCTCTTGTAGGGCAGCGGGGGTGAAGCTTTTCGGCGCTGTGTGATACTCCTGTATAATCTCTTTGAGGAAGGCTTCGGCTAGAATAGGGATGTCTTCCCGTCGCTCTTTCAGGGGGGGTATATCTATTATCACTACGCTTAGGCGATGGTACAAGTCCTCTCGGAAGCGACCCGCTGCAATTTCTTGAGGAAGATTTTTATTCGTAGCTGCGATAAGGCGCACATTTACAGCTATATCTTTTTCTCCACCGACCCGGCGAATTTTTCCCTCTTCTATAACCCGAAGAACCTTAGCTTGAGCAGCAAGAGACATATCCCCAATCTCATCCAGAAAGAGGGTGCCTCCGTGAGCCTCTTCAAATCGTCCAATATGCTGCTTGAGCGCATGGGTGAAAGCCCCTTTTTCATGACCAAAAAGCTCACTTTCAATTAGTTCTGGAGGGATGGCAGCACAATTCACATCCACGAAGGGACCTTTGCTTCGCTGACTTTTGAGATGAATCCAACGTGCCACGAGTTCCTTTCCACTACCGCTCGGACCTGTAATCAGCACGCGCACATCTAAAGGAGCTACCCGATCAATCATCTCCCGAATGTGCTGAATTGCAGGAGAGATACCTAAAATCTCCCTCGCTCGGAAAACCTTCTGAGCAAGTGTTTTATTCTCCGTGACCAGCTTTCGCTTCTCTGACGCATTCCGAATCAGAATTTCCAGCCGAGGCAGGTCTAACGGCTTTTCCATAAAATCAAAAGCTCCCATTTTCGTCGCACTCACCGCTGTCTCTATGGTGGCGTGTCCAGAGAGCATGATGAACTCTACATCGGGCTTATGCTGGCGAGCCCAGGCTAATAGCTCCAATCCATCCTTTCCGGGCATCCGAACATCACACAAGACAATATCAAAGTCAGAACGCTCCAGTAGCCTCTGCGCCTCTAACCCGTCCCGAGCCACTTCTACTACATGATTATCATAAGTAAGGACCTCCGCTAAACTTACCCGAATCTCTGGGTCATCATCTACCACTAAGAGCCTTGCCATCAGACCGTCAAAAGTTCCTGCTCTTTAGCTCCTGCCAGACGATCTATTTGAGCGATGTACTTGTCCGTCAGTTTCTGAAGCTCTTCTTGTCCTCTACGAACAAGATCTTCTGGTGTGCCGTTTTTCGTTAGCTTGCGCAGCTCTTCAAGCATGTCGCGACGAATATTGCGGATAGCCACTCGCCCTTCTTCTGCCAGGTCTTTGACCTGTTTGACAAACCTTCTACGCTGCTCCTCCGTCAGAGAGGGAAAGCTCACTCGTACAGCCTTTCCCTCTGTTCCTACAGATAGCCCCAGATTGGCTTCGGCGATGGCTTTCTCTATGGATTTGACTAAATGCGGTTCAAAGGGCTGAACCAAGAGCGTTCGTGCATCTTGAACGCTAAAGGTAGCCACATGTCGAAGAGGGGTCGGTGTTCCATAGTACTCTACCTTCAAATTCTCTATTAGAGCGGGGCTGGCTTTTCCTGCCCGAATCTTCCCAAAAAGCTCATCGTAATGAGCCAATGACTTCTTCATATGTTCCTCAGCGCCTTTGAGGAGGGACTGGATTTCTGGCGTCATGGAACAAAGTTAGAAAAAGGCATTTTCATATCCTGCTTGACGCAAGCGGCATGCGGGACACTGTCCGCAGCCATAACCCCATGGATGCCGAACGTCTCGCTGACCTAAATAGCAAGTGTGTGTCTCCTCTGCAATGAATTCTCTGTACCCTAAAGCATCGGCATATTTCCAGAGCTGAGCCTTATCCATGTGCAAAAAAGGAGCATGAATGCGGATAGACCGAGCCAGTGCTTCACTGAGAGCCTTCTCGGCTGCTTCCAAAAAAGGCGCCCGACAATCTGGATATCCGCTGTAATCCACCTGGCTTACTCCAATTACTAAATCGGTTTCAGAGCGAGGATAGCCCCAAGCAGCAGCCGCAGTGAGGAAAAAAAGATTGCGTCCAGGCACAAAGGTCGTTGGGAGCCCTTCCAGCGTTTGAGTAATAGGTAGCTCAGCAGTGAGGGCATTCACTACTTCTAAAGCATTCCATAAAGCTCCAATATCTATAATCGTATGAAAGACCTCAAGCTTTTGAGCGATCCGCTTAGCACATTCAATTTCTATCTGATGCCTTTGTCTATAGGCAAAAGTAATCGCATACCAAGGAGGGGATAAGTTTGCCTTCGTCCAGAGAAGAGCGGTCGTGGAATCTTGTCCTCCACTCAGCAGCACCACTGCCATATCCAAAAGTAAGAGAGAGGATAACCTCTCTTAAAATTTATGCAGGATGCCTAGGATGGAGCCCTTGAGATTGGAGTTTCCTTGCTGAGTTCTATTTCCGGTACTTTATACTACAGCCGACTGCCTTCGTCTCAGCTATCGGGACAGGTTTTCCTTCCAAAAGGGCAGTAATAGCGTTTGCTAAGTATTTCTGACGGACCTTTCTTGCATCGTTTGGGCTGTCATCTATCGCCCCAATGTAGGCTACTGTGAAAGATTCCCCTTCGTTTTTGAGTAAGAAGACGTGGGGAGTCTTTGTCGCTCCATAAGCTTGAGCCACTTCCTGGGTCTCATCAAAAAGGTAAGGAAAGGGATAGCCTTTCTCCTTTGCTCGTCTTTGCATGTTTTCGTAGCTGTCTTCTGGCACGATCTCGGGAGCATTAGGATTGATAGCTACTACTGGAAAGCCTTTGGGAGCATATTCTTTATGGAGGGCGATAATTCGATCCTCATAGAGCTTGGCATAGGGGCAGTGATTGCAGGTGAAAATTAAGATAATGCCCTTTTCTTTGGCGAAATCGCTCAGCTGAACTATGCTTCCATCAACATTCTTAAGGGCAAAGGAGGGAGCTTTGTCTCCAACCTTAACGCCTCCTGCTAAAAGGCTACCGACGAGGGTGATGAAGGATACCATATGCTCTCTTAACAAAATCTTCTACTTCTGTCTGAGTGGAGAAACTGCCTTTATGCCATGGGCCTTTAAGGCCTGCTTGTGTATAAGGAAGAGCGCCGTCCCATTCGGGATTGAGACGAGGTATCCATGCGTTAGGGTCTGCTTCATCAAGCCATAGAGCAGGCAGTCTAATTCGGTGTTTTTTCAGAAGCTGTGCGGCTTGCAAGGCACCATCGGGAGGGAAATCTAAGCTCACCAGCCAGATTCGGAGGGGAAGAGAGTCTTTTAGCTTCTCATAAGCGGCTTGCAAGAGAGGCAGCTCCACAATGCAAGGGCGACACCACGTGCTCCAAAAGTTGAGGATATGAAGTGTATCAGGAGAGCGAAGGAGGGATTCTACAGCGTTCCATGAGTAAGATGGCAAAGGCTGAGCAAAAAGAAAAGCGAGAGAAAAGAGAAGGAACCCCTTCATCGGGCGGTGCTGAGTAGCTCGCGGGCGGCTGCTAAAGCTGCTTTCCCTGCAGCCTCCCCTCCCAAAAGACGGGCAATTTCTATAATCCTTTCGCTCTCAGAGAGCTGGCGAATAGAGGTCTCCCAACGATTATCTTTCTCCTCCTTATACAGATAAAAGTGCTTCCCTCGTTGAGCTGCAATTGCTGGCAAGTGGGTGATAAGGATGATTTGAAATCGTTCAGCCAGTTGAGCTAAGAATTCTCCCATTCGGCGGGCTCCTTCTCCGCTGAGTCCCGTATCAATTTCATCCAAGATGAGGGTAGGCAATTGCACCTTTTCAGCCAGAGCAGCTTTGAGCGCAAGCATAATGCGAGATAGTTCTCCACCAGAAGCCACTTGAGACAAGGGAGCAAGGGGAAACTGTACTGCTGTCCGAAGAAGAAAGGTAATACTTGAAAATCCATGAGGACCTAAAACTACAGGCTGACTTTCCCAGTGGTAGGGACTCTGAGGATCAGTGATTCTTTCTACGGCAATATGGAAGTGAGCGTATCCAAGCCCCAACTCAGCTAAATAGCTTTGCACATGGTCAGAGAGGGTGTGGGCGGCAGCTATACGAGCTAGTTCTAATCGGTAAGCTCGCTCAAGGAGCTCTGCGGTCAGCTGCTCCAAGTCTCTCCGAAGCGGTGCTATGCTTTCTTGAACTTCACTGAGAGCTGTATATTCTGTCTGGAGGCGATTTCGCAGATCAATCAGCGCTTCAATGGTAGGACAGCGGTACTTCAGTAAAAGCGTATTGTAGAAGTCATACCGCTGGCGCAGCCGTTCGGCTTCCTCTGGTTCTAGGGACATTTCTTGGAGGATAGTCTCCATTCCCGAGAGGGCTTCCTGAAGGGCTATCCGAGCTGTTTCTATGTGGGACTGAATAGAGGAGACCTCTGGGAGAGGGAGGCGCCCCATCGCTTTCTGCGCTTCCTTGAGCAGAGAAATAGGCGCTTGTGATCCTTCACTCAGATAATGTGCCCATTGAGATAGAGTCTGAATAATTTGAGCTTGATGTTCAAGACGGCGCACCTGCGTCTCCAGTTCAGCATACTCCTCAGCAGAGAGGCGAGCTGCCTCAAGTTCCTCTAATTGAGTTAGAAGGCTTTGGAGACGGAGCTTTCGTTCCTCCTGCCCTTTTTCCCTTTCAGCGAGTATGGCTCTGAGCTCTTTCCATTTTCCGTAAAGCTCTTGATAGCTCTTAAGCTCTTCTCCTATCTCTGCATACTCATCTAAGAGTTCTCGCTGAAAGTTCGCCTGAAAGATCTGCTGGCTTTCATGCTGACTATGTATCTCAACGAGGTAGTAGGCTATTTCTCTCAGAGAGGCAGCTGATACAGGACTGTCATTGAGAAAAAATCGTCGCCGTCCAGAAGGACTCAACTCACATCGTAGAATCAAAGAGGTGGCAGGCTCCGACAGAAGGGGAACCACAGCAGGGGGGATAGGAGCAAATTCAGCTTCAATGACGGCCTTCCCCTCCAGAGGAGGGAGCTCTCCCCTGTATCCTAAGAGGATGCTTAAGGACTCTAAGAGGAGAGACTTACCAGCTCCAGTTTCTCCAGTTAAGATATTGAGAGTAGGTCCCCATTCTAGCTCCACCGTTCGGAAAAGGGCAAAATTTTGTAGGCTAAGTCGTAGAAGCATGTTCCAGACAAAGTTCGTAATATTGCACCCTGATGATGACTTGGGGATTGCTTATTGGGTGGCTTTGGATTCAAGGTCATCCTATTTGGAGGACATTTACAGAAGATAACTACGGGGCCTACACGCAGGTTCGGGCGATGGCTCAGGACCCCCTGACGGGACTTCTCTATATTGGCACGAATCAGGGCATCTCCGAATATGATGGGCAGCGATGGCGATTCTATCCTACTGCTAGTTTGATTCGAGGGCTCGCTATCTCACCTAATCATCGGATTTGGGTAGGTGCTCGGGGTGACTTTGGCGAAATGCGCACAGACTCTCTCGGGCGGTTATACTATGCTTCTTACCGAAATTTTCTTCCGAAAGACAAGCAAGATGTAGGAGAAATTGAGTGGGTGCTTACCGACAGCGAGAACAATGTATATTTTATCGGACCCCGTACCATCATTCACATAGATGGTAATCTCTTAGCCGTAGCTCCGCGTTTGCTTTTTGGAGGGAAGGAGGCAGGTGTTACTGCGGCGGGCAAGATTGGGGATGAGATATGGGTGAATCTTCAAGTTGGAGGGCTTCATAGAGTCTTTCCTGATCAACTTCAGCCTGTTCGGGGGGGCAAACTATTTGACAGGATGTACGTCAGTGGGATTGTTGCTATCAAGAACGCTGTGTATATCCTTACAGAAGAAGGGAGTATCTATGAGGGACGGCGTTCAGGCGAGCCTTTTCTTCCTTTGAAGCCTCAGGATGAGGCTTACCTTCGAGAAAATCGGATTTACCGGGCAGTCGCTCTGAAGGATCACATTATGGTTGGGACTCTTAATGGGGGGGTTCTCGTTATAGACACAAAGGGACGCACGGTAGAGCGCTGGACTCGCGCTCAGGGGCTGCCTGATAATGCGATTTATGCCCTTTTTGTAGACAAAGCAAATCACGCATGGATTGCTCATGGACGGGGGCTGACCCAGGTATTGTATGGTCTTCCCTTGCGGAGTTATGAGGGGATTGGAATTGAAGGAAAAATCACCGATATTCTGCCGCTCCGTGCTGATGAGGCATATGTGACCACTATCCAAGGGGTTTATCGGGTGCGGCTTCGGGAAGGGCGAGCAGAGCGTCTTCCTGAGCTTCGGAGTGAGTGCTGGCGCTTAGCCCGCCTAAATGACCGAGTGCTTGTGGCAAGCTCCCAAGGGCTCTATGACATCACAGGGGGGCGGCCTGTGCCTATTCTAGCTGGTCGTGCCACCGTAGGGGTCACTGCTTCTGCTCAGAATCCTCGGCTGGCATACGCCTATGGGCGAAGCGGTCTCTACCTTCTGCAATATGAAGAGGGGAGATGGAAAGAAGGGGGAACGCTCTATCCCCAGGATGTCCAAAGCCTTGTGGAAGTAGGGCAAACTCTCTGGCTCGGTACTCCTGCGGGGCTTCTCCAGTATGACCTCTCTACTCGTTCAATTAAAGCGACTGAGGAACAGTTTGGACTAGAGAAGGCGAGTTACTTCGTCGGACAAGTCCAAGATCGTCTGCTTGCTCAAAGTGGTCAAACCGTCTATGCTTACCAAGAGGGGGCAGGCAAATTTGATCCACTGCCTGAGCTGGGTCAGCAGCTTTCGGCTGAAAGGGTGGATCGGATTCTCTCTATTCAGGGCTCTCTCATAGTTCGGCATCCTACAGGGATTCGGGTTCTGTATAAGACGCCGAAAGGAACAGCTTTAGGCATGCTATTAGGCGATAAGCCTTTCTCTATCAATGTTATCGGTCGGCGCCCTGATGTTGTCTGCGTCAATCAGGGTGAGGTATGGGTAAGCTATAAAGATGAACTCGTGATGGGGAGCCTGACTTTTGAACCCGAATGGACGCCACCGACCCTTATCCGGGCAGTGACGATTGCAGAAGATTCAGTAGTATGGGGCGGACGGTATTACCTTCCTGAGAGTATGAGTATTTCTCTGGCTCAACCAAAGGAAGCGATCCCACATATTCCTATTACTCTGGCTTCGGGACGATTTCTTCTGGGATGGATGGACCCGTATGGTGGGCTTGCTTCTACTCGCTTTCGGTATCGTTTCGTAGAAGGGGATCAACAGCGAGAATGGAACACCTTAGAATCGGGTGCGGCTATCCCCTTTGCGGACTTACTGGAAGGAAGATATACCCTTGAGGTACAGGCCATAGCGCCTTATGGCATTGAGGCACAGCCATTCAAGTATAGCTTTGAGGTACTTCCGCCCTGGTGGAGAACCACTTGGGCGTTTATCCTATACGGCATCTTAGGCATTCTCATGGTTTTTGCTCTGATCCGCCTGAATGCCGCTCGCTTAGAAGCTCGGAATCGGGAGCTTGAAGCAGTGGTGCGAGCCCGTACCGCTGAGCTTCAGCAAAGCTACAGTCAGCTTGCCGCAGCAAAAAGGGACTTAGAAAAGGCCTACGAGGATCTCAAGAATACCCAGCAACAGCTTATCCAGTCAGAAAAAATGGCAGCCCTTGGTCAGCTTATTGCGGGAGTCGCCCATGAGATTAATACCCCCATTGGGGCCATTAGTGCTGCCGCTTCTAATATCTCTAAGTCGTTGCCCATCACTCTTCAGCAGTATCCTGAGCTTATGGCGATTTTGGGTGATGATGCTCCTCTTTTTCATCGCATGGTGGAGCGTACTCTCAATTTTACGGGTTCTCTTACTTCGCGAGAAGAGCGTCAGTATCGCCGCCAACTCACAGAATGGTTAGAGAAGCACAACATACCGAATGCCAGCACACTTGCTCAATCTCTCATCAAAATTGGAATTTTAGATAACCTCGACCCCTTTCTACCCCTTCTTAACCATCCAAGAGCTGACTTTATCATAGAGATGGTGGGCAATATTGGTAAGCTTCGTCTGAACGCAGACAATATAGAATTAGCCGTCAATAAGACCCAGAAAATTGTCTTTGCTCTCAAGGCATACTCTCGCAAAGGGGTAGAAGATCGTCCAGAGTATCTGAATATCGCAGAGACCGTGGACACGGTTCTTATTATCTACCACAATCAGCTCAAGTATGGGATAGAAGTGACGAAGGAGTATGAGCCTGATCTCCCCCAGATATTAGGACTTCCTGATCAGCTTGCTCAGGTTTGGACGAATATCATCTCCAATGCGATTCATGCCATGCAGGGGAAGGGCTCTCTCCATATTCGTATCTGGCGGGAAGGGGAAGAGATTATCACGAGTTTCACAGATTCAGGTCCTGGAATTCCGAAGGAGATTCAAGACAAAATTTTTGAGGCTTTCTTTACTACTAAGCCTGCTGGTGAGGGGACTGGTCTCGGCTTAGATATTTCTCGTAGGATTGTAGAGAAACATGGAGGCAGAATTTACTTTGAGAGTGAGCCGGGACGGACAACTTTCTTTGTGCGGTTGCCTATCAAGACGCCATTTGAGGCGACAGTGGTGAAGCAGCAAACCGTCCAATCCACATAATAACTATGAGTGAAGCAAAACCTAAAAGAGCGATTCTCTGTGTGGACGATGAAAAGATCGTCCTCGATAGCTTACAGGAGCAACTTCGCGCTACATTTGGGGACAAATTTGAGTATGAGATTGCCGAAAGTGTGGATGAAGCTTGGGAGGTTATAGAAGATTTAGTCTCTCAAGGATATGAGATGGTGCTTGTGATTTCTGACTGGCTTATGCCGCGGGTGAAGGGTGATACCTTTCTAATAGAGCTTCATCAGAAGTATCCAGAAACCGTCACGATTATGCTCACTGGTCAGGCGGACCCCGAAGCTGTGGAAAATGCATTTCAAAATGCGAACCTGTATGCCTATATTCGGAAGCCTTGGCGCGAAGAAGACCTGATCAACTATGTGAATAATGCTCTGCGCAAACTTGGTCTAAGCTGAATAGATATGTCTGCTAAGAAGCCTGCTGTTCTTTGCGTAGATGATGAGAAAATCATCTTGGACAGCCTTCAGGAGCAAATTTTGAATCGGCTCGGTGAGCGATTTGAATGCGAGGTCGCTCAAAGTGGCGAGGAAGGCTTGGAGCTGATAGATGAACTGCGAGCAGAAGGCCACGATGTGGCTGTCATCATCTCAGATCAGCTTATGCCTTCTATGAAAGGGGATGAGTTCCTTATCGCTGCCCATAAGAAGGTGCCGGAAGCCTATAAAATCCTTCTCACCGGGCAGGCTACCTTAGATGCTGTCCAAAATGCTATTAATCATGCTCGTTTGTATCGCTACGTAATGAAGCCTTGGCGGGAAGATGACCTAATGCTGACGGTAGAGGAAGCGGCTGAGGCTTATATGCAGAAGGTTCGCCTCCAGCTTTATATGCGGCTCCTACGGGACATCAATAGCTTGACGCAAAAGTTATCTGGGGAGCGTGAGCTCAATCGTCTCATAGAAAAGTACTTTGAAAGCCTATCGGAAACGGTGGGATTTGCTTCGGCTCGAATCCTCGTTGAGTATCCGCAGCAGGGCATCTATTTAGAGGGGATTGCTAATACCCTTAGTGCTTATGCTAAAAAGGTTCAGGTTGAGCTGCTGGAGCGGGAAGCGGATAGAGAAAGGTATAATCTTCTGCGCACAGAGATAGAGACTCTATTGGAACAAGCGGTGGTAGAGGGGAGCCCTCATCTATTGGCTACACCGATTCGTCTCCAGCAGAGTGGGCGAGACTTGGGTAGCGTCATTATTGAGCGAAGTGAAGCGGTGGATTATCTGCGAGAGCAGAGGGAGATCCAAAGTACGCTTCAGACACTTACGAGCCAGCTCGCCATTTCATTAGAGAATGCAGCACTTTATCGCACGATTTTAGTTCAGAAAAAAGAGCTGGAAGATAGCATTCGCTACGCAAAGCGAATCCAACTGGCTCTTCTCCCTAAGGTAGAGCTTATTCAGTACTATCTCCCAGAAAGTTTTATTCTATACATGCCAAAGGCGGTCGTGAGTGGGGATTTTTACTGGTTTGCGGAGCAGCAGGGAGGGCGCTATTTGTATTTAGCAGCAGTGGATTGTACGGGGCACGGGGTGCCTGGGGCTTTCATGAGTGTGCTTGTTAGTAATGCTCTCAGCTATGCCGTGAGTGAAATGGGGATTACAGATGTGTCTGGGATTCTTCAAATGGTTGATCTTCAAGTGCGAGAGAAGCTCCAGCGACAGTCTCAGGGTGAGATTATTCAAGACGGAGCGGAGATGATTCTGCTCCAAATTGATCGTCAGCTTGGCGAGATATATGTTGGGAGTGCTCGTCGTCCCCTTATTTTCTACCGCGAGGGGCAGCGTCAAGAGGTCCTACCTACTCCTCGCAGCATTGCTGATGACCCTGAGCTTTTCAAGGATACACCCTTCAAAGGACATAAAATCATTCCCCAAGCTGGCGATACCTTCTTCCTTTTCTCGGATGGATATGCTGACCAAGAGGGATCCTTCAAGCGTCGTATGGGGAAAAGCCGCTTTTATGAACTGCTGGATGAAATCCATATGCTACCTTCCTCCAAGCAGCGTCAGGTTTTAGAGCAGCGCTTCTACGAGTGGAAGGGGGAGGCGGAGCAGACCGATGATATCCTCGTAATTGGCTTTAGATACACTCCTTCTCAGCAGGCCGTTTCTGAATGACCTTTCTACAGGGGCTGAATACCCGATGGACTCTATATCAGCCTTCCCTATCTTTCTACCTTTCGCCTGACATTCCTTTCCCTGTCCAGAAGGCACTTCATCGGAGAGGGGTTCACTCCCTCTCTGAGCTTGAGATGTATCTTACCCCTCAGGAGAGTTGCCTCCCAGAGATTGAGGCGCTTCCGGATGTAGAGGTGGCGCTTTCCCTTCTTCACACAGCTCTTTGTCAGCAGGCGCCCATCTTTGTTATGGGCGACTATGATGTAGATGGAATGACGGCAGCTGCCCTGTTTGGTAGCTTTCTTGCGAAAGCTGGACACTCAGCCTATCACCTCTATCTGCCAGATCGTTTTACAGAGGGGTATGGAGTCTCTTCTTATGCAGTAGATAAGGCTATAAGAGAGGGATATCAGCTTTTCATTGCTGTAGATTGTGGGACTAAGGATAGGGAGCAAGTAGCGCGACTCAAAGCAGCTGGACTAAAAGTCATTATTCTGGATCACCATGCTATGCACGAAGGCGAGGAAATCCCCCCCGCTGATGCTTTTATCAATCCTCACCGTCCCGATTCTTCTTACCCGAACCGATATCTGTCGGCAGGGGCGCTTACTTATCGGTTCCTACGAGCTTATCAGCAGCGCTATGGGGTGCCCTCGCAGTGGGAAGGAGTAGATCTTGCGGCGATTAGTCTCTTAGCTGATATTATGCCCCTTGTAGGAGAGAATCGAGCTTTAGTGCAGTTGGGCATGACTCAACTTCAGCGCGAGATGCGGCCAGGCATGGCTGCGCTCCTTCAGGCTGCTCAGCTCTCCCCTCAAGTCTTTCAGCGTTCTCGCTCCATCGTCTATCAGGTAATTCCACGCCTCAATGTCTCAGGGCGACTGCACCATCCAAAGTATGCCCTTTACCTTCTCTTAGCTCAAAAGGAGAATAAGAAGCTTGTGCAAGTGGCTAGCTATCTCAATCAGCTCAATGCTTATCGGCAATCCCTTCAGCAGAAAGCTTATCAACAAGCTATTGCTCAGCTTATTTCAGAATATCCAGCTCTCTACACTACCCCTCCTCCTGCTCTTGTTGTTTTTGGACGAGGGTGGAATAAAGGCGTCATAGGGCTTGTCGCTTCCAAGCTCGTGGAGCACTTCCATCGTCCTGCCATCGTTCTCAAGGAGGAGAATGGGATCTTGACCGGTTCTGCTCGAAGCCCCCAAGAAGTGCCTCTATATCAGGTCCTGAAGGAGTTTTGTGCACCCTTTCTTTTACGCTTCGGCGGGCATGAAAAAGCTGCGGGACTCTCCCTCCTTCCAGAAAAATTCTCTGCTTTCCGTCAAGCATTTCTAGAGGGATGTGCCCAGTATAAACCTCTTACTCGAACAGATATAATAGATTCATCGCTCTCAGTCGAGGAAATCAAAGACTCTTCCTTAGCTTTATGGTGTGAGAAGTTTGAGCCTATCGGACCTCAAAACGAAGCCCCTCGCTTTCTCATCCATGGACTTCGTTTCTGTACAGAAGAGAACGGAAGACTCTACTTTGCTAATGGAACGGACGCCTTTTACGAGGGAAGGATTGAGGACTCTGGCTCTATCTCTCTGAAAGAGTTTCTAAAAGCGAAGAGAGGGACTCCCCTCTCTATCGTAGCGACTCCTCGCCTCTCGCCGGGGGGTAGGACCATGCTGCGCTTGCGTGATGTCATTCTTACTGAGCCTAGTTGAGACGAGGGTCATCCAAGAACCGCTGGCGCCAACGCCTGATTAGCTCCTCCTCTCGTCCTAAAAGCTGAAGAGCGAATTGCAGGCTAGCACCAAGAAAATGTCTAAAGTTGAGTTCCAAGAAAGCTTGAGGAATGTCAGTTTCCGCATCCATGTGAAAGTCTCCATAAAATCGTCCTTCTCTCCAGAAGAGGCGAGGCCAGCGGCGTGAGGAGTTCCATTGATTCACAAGACGAAGTGCCTCTTCTTCCGTCAGGGAAGGAATATCTCCTTCAAATCTCACAATAAAGGCTAAAATTTCTCTCATCAGTCCTTCGCGTACAATGAGAATGCGAAGTTGAATGGGGATTTCTTCACTGCTGAGAAAGAGCTGATAATCACCATCTTCATCTACCATGTAGCGGAGCTTAAGCTTTCGTAGGAGCCGCTCTATACGGGCACGCAAACGCTCTCCTATGGGTCCTGTGGGCATAGTGCTATGGGTTTAGGGGGGCTGGGCGCCGTCTGAATGCTTTTCTTTCCCATGTACCAAATATACGTAAATTTCCTCCCAGCCGCTGCGTCTTAGAGGCGTTGAAGAGCGCCTTTGAGATCAGCAATCAGATCATCTGCATCTTCGATGCCAACCGATAATCGCAGAAGTCCATCTGTAATTCCCAGTGCGAGCCGCTCCTCTGGAGGTATAGAAGCATGGGTCATTACAGCTGGATGATTAATCAAGGACTCTACCCCACCTAAACTTTCCGCTAAGGTAAATATCTGAAGAGCACTCCAGAAAGCCCTTAGCTCTTCTGTGGAAGCTATCTTCACCTCAAAAGAAACCATACCTCCCGGCAGACGCATCTGCTGCTTAGCTAAAAGATATTGAGGATGAGTCGGCAAACCAGGATAATATACTCGGGAGACTTTAGGATGAGTAGCTAAAAACTCGGCTATTTTTTGAGCATTTTCGCTATGCTTTTGCATGCGAAGGGCAAGGGTCTTAATCCCTCTCAAGACGAGGAAGCAGTCCATGGGTCCAGGTACGGCTCCCACCGCATTTTGAATGAAACGAAGACGCTGATAAATTTCTTCATCGTTAGTTGCGATAGCTCCTAAAATCACATCCGAATGTCCCCCCAGATACTTAGTTGCGGAATGTACAACGATGTCAGCTCCCATCTCAATGGGGTTCTGAAGGTAAGGAGTGGCGAAGGTATTGTCAACCGCAAGTTTGGCTCCATGGGTATGAGCCAGTTCTGCTAAAGCTGCGATAGGGGAAACGAAGAGAAGGGGATTACTGGGCGTCTCTACCCATAGAAGCCTTGTATGAGGGCGAAAAGCTGCTTCAACTGCTGCGGGGTCCGTCGTATCTACAAAGTCAAACTGGAGTCCCCAAGTTTCAAAGACCTTGCGCATGAGACGGTAGGTCCCTCCATAAAGGTCCCGACTCACAATGACATGCTGACCTGGTGCTAAAAGATGGAGTACGGCTTCGGTTGCAGCCAGACCTGAGGCAAATGCTAGGCCATATTTTGCGCCCTCTAACTGAGCCAAGGCCATTTCCAGAGCGGTGCGCGTGGGGTTGTGCGTGCGGCTGTATTCATATCCCTTGTGAATCCCTGGAGCCTCTTGAGCATAAGTAGAAGTAAAATAAACAGGCACCATTACAGCCCCCGTAAGGGGGTCAGGTTCTGTGCCGGCATGGACGGCTAAGGTATGCCACTTCACCTCACAAAGGTACAATCTCACCTCTTAAGGGTTTATTTTGCATTTTCGCATCTATGTCTAAGCTAAATCTTCTCTTTCTGATTATTGCTTCTCTAAAGGCTCAAGTTGGACATCGGACTTTTACCTTCAATGATCCCTTTCGGACGGGAGGGTTTGGGTCGGGAGGTGGACCGGGGCGACAAATTCAAACGGAGGTGTATTATCCATCGGTAGGACAGGGCTCAAATGCCCCTATTGCTTCTGGGGTTTATCCCATTGTGATAGTTGGACATGGATTCCTTATGCCTTGGTCAGCCTATCAGAGTCTGTGGGAGTGGCTTGTACCTGCTGGGTATATTGTAGCCCTTCCTCGGACAGAGGGGGGCATACCTCCGAGTCATCAAGACTTTGCGTTGGACTTCCGAGTGGTGGCTCATCGGCTTATTTCTGAGGGACAAATGCCGAGCAGTCCCTTTTATCAGCGGATTCGTCCGAGGGTGGCTTTCATAGGTCATTCTATGGGGGGAGGATGTGCTATTCTTGCGGCGCAGGGCTTTGACAGCGTCAATTGCATAGTTGGTTTAGCCGCAGCAAATACTACGCCTTCTGCTATTAGTGCGGCTGAAGGGGTCTCAGTACCTGCTCTTATGCTGGCTGGATCAGGGGATAGTGTTACTCCCCCTTCGCAGCACCAAAAGCCTATTTACGATGCTTTAGCCTCGTCGTGTAAGTGGTATGTCAGCTTGATAGGTGGAGGACACTGCTTTTTCGCTGATCCAAATGCTACATGTGAGTTTGGAGAGGCTTCGGCAGGGTCTACAGTTACCTTGACTCGGGGAGAACAACAGTCTCTTGCCTATCGCCTTATTCTTCCTTTTCTAAATGCCTATCTCAAGGACAGTTGCTTAGGTGCATTTCTGGATACTGTAGCTGCGCTCAGTGGAGTCCTCACCCAGTCTGTCTGCTCGTATGAGCCTCTTTCGGTTGAAGGCGAGATTACTCATCCCTCCTTCACAGCTCCCAATGGGGGAGCTATCTCTCTCTCTGTAAGAGGGGGAACTCCTCCTTATCAGTATGCTTGGAGCCATGGCTTTACCGGTTCTAATCCTACAGGGCTTTCGGCGGGTACCTACACTGTTCAAGTGGTAGATGCAGCTGGATGTAGAGAGGAGAAAACTTTCGTTTTGACGCTCGTAACAGGGCTTATAACTGTTGAATCTGGGGTGATAAGACTCTTCGAAGTTCCACGAAGCTGCCGATGGCAGCTTTTTGATCTACGAGGCATCCAAGTCGGTGAAGGCTCTATTTCCCTCTCGGAGAGTTGCATTTTTCTTCCGCCCCTGCCAAGCGGCTTCTACTGGCTGCAGCTTAGTGAAGGTCGGCGATGGATGATCCATCTACCATGAAGCTAAGCGCTTCCATAGATGTACTGGTTGGCAATAGCTTTTATTGGAATAGTGTGGGCTCAGGAATGGATAGAAGGCAGCCTTATAGAACCCGAAGGAGAGCCAATTCCCTTTGCCACGATTCAGAACCTTCGGACACATCAGGGCACTTATGCTGATTTGCAGGGAAGATTTCGGATAAGGGCTGCACCTACCGATACAATTGAAGTGCGATGTGTGGGATACCTTCCTCGTCGTCTGATAGCCAGCGAGATAAGAGGACAGCTCGTCCTTTTTCCTACGGCTGTAGAGATGGAGCCGGTCGTAATCCAGCCTACAGAAAATCCCGCCTATGCTTTGCTGCGGCGCCTCCAAGCCAAGGCTGCTCAATGGGATCCCCTTCAACATCCTCATAAATACGTCAGCTACAATAAACTTAGCTTGACCCTCCCTGAGACTAGTCTGAAGACCTTTGTCTCACCTCACCTCTTTATCTGGGAGACAGAGACGGAAAAACTTTACTTCTCTCCTGCTCGAGAGAAAGAAACCCTTCGTGCTCAGCGGATTGTTGGTAATCTCCCAGTCCAGAGTATCCTTTCTCCCACTTCATTCCTCCCCCTAAGTGTGTATCGTCCTCGCCTCAAGATTTTGGAGCGGGAATTTATTAGTCCTGTCGGCAGTGATGGCTTTACCTACTACGAGTATGGCATCAAGGATACGATGTATGCTGAAAGGGACACGTTTATCCGCGTAGATTTTTTCCCTAAGCGTGGAAAGGAGACTCATGCTTTCAGAGGTCAGCTTACAATAATCCTGCCGGATGCAGCACTCTATACCTTCTTCGGAAAAATAGACAAAATTTACGGAGAGGGCGGCATTTTAGAATTTTCTTCGTATTCTATTTGGCACTTTTATGAGAAAATTGGGGACACGCTTTGGTTCCCAACGCAGCTTCATTCAGAGGCAACACTTCGGCTTCGTGCGGGTCGAGAAAACTTTCCTTCCCTTATCTTGCGCAGTCGCAGTTTCCTCAAAGAGGTAACCTTCCCTTCAAGAGAAGAAGAGCTTGATCGCTCTGAGGTTTTGATTAGAGCGGAAGTTCCTGAGCTTAAGGAACGGGCAGAACCACTTACTCCTGAGGAGCTTACTTCTTACAGGGTGCTAGACAGCCTTTTGGCGCGGCAGGAGGTGAGACGACTGCGATGGCTTTTTGACTTGCCCACTCTGGTGACGGCTCGGCTCCCCCTCGGTGTAGTGAATCTTGTCTTGCGTCCCCTCCTCCTCTACCATGAAGCAGAGGGACTGCGTCCTCAAATGGGGGTAGAGACTAGCGATGAGATTTCAGAAGTGGTCAGACTTCGCATATGGGGGGGCTATGGTCTCCGCTCACAGGCGGGTGCTCAGGGCACTCCTTGGCGATATGGAGGAGAGATAGAAATAGGGCGACTACATCGCTTTCAGGCTTTCTATTATGATGATGTGAGGGAGAGAACGTTGCCTCGCCTGATAGATGAGATTCCCGCCTCTCTGCCTGGGGAGCAGCGGGTCTATGAAGTAGTGGCACGAGGATATGCTTTCGGGTGGGAGGAGCTTGTCCGAGAAAAAGCAGTAGGCCTGCGTCTGCGTCTTGCTGTCAGTGGAAAGCTTTTCAGCTTTATCCAAATGATGGGTATGAGTCGATCTGCCTTCTCAGAACAGTGGCAAGGGATAGTAGCGGTGAGTGGCATGGAATACTTGGCTCAGCAAACTCTATTGAGGCGAGGGGGGACAAGCTGGCGACTTTCTTATGAGGGTCCGAGGCTTTGCCTTCAAACGGGATTCCTTCGGGCAACTTGGACTTATCACTCTTTGCTACCTCTTCTACCCTGGTTTCAATTTGACTTCTGGCATCAGTGGAGGTGGGGACGAGCTGCTGCTATGCGTGTGCGAGTGAGTGCAACTTTGGTAGACTCTCGCTTCCCAGAGATTTGGAGGCATCGGCTACGAACGCTTCCCAGGGCTTACTTAGGAGTATCGGATGCCTTAGCTGCTCATCCCATTCGTCAAGTCGTTCTTAGCGCTGTGTATGGGTTTTACGAGTGGAGCCTGCCCAATCAACGGTTTCCCACGGCAGGGTGGGCTCCCATCCTTACCCTTCATCTTCAAGGGGCTTATGCAGATGGGGTCCTCTACCCTGAGGGGGGTCTCTCGCTTCGCAACTGGATGCCCCTCTTCGTAGCACGGATGCTTCCTAGCTTGGCGCTAACTCAAGTGGGATTATTCTTCCCTCTCAGTAGTCAGCTTAGGCGGGAACGGTTTTACCTGCGTGTGGG
>JANXAJ010000033.1 GCA_025062295.1 Bacteroidia bacterium
AGAAAGCTTTTGAAGACTAGAAGTAGGGGGAGAAGAGAGCTTGGGTGAAGTATCTACAATAGTAGTCATCTCCCCTTCTACTTCTTCTTGATAGGAAAGGGTCGGTGATTGTGTTTCAGGTGCTTTTGGGGGTCTGAGGTGCCCCAGCTTTTCCCAGAGAAGCCATGCGGCTGCTCCTATAAGCAGAAGGAGGAGAAGAACAAGAAGCGGACGCATAAGGGTAAGGCTGTTTTATTCCCGCAGGCCTACAGCTCTCAAGAGCTGGGGGGCATATTCTCGACTGCACATATAGATCGTGCCGCTGCGGAGAATCACTTTGAAGCGGCCAGAAAACCAAGGTAGCACTTCTTGCACAGCATCTAAATTGATTAGGGCATCTCGGGCAATGCGTAAGAAAGGAGGATAAGGAAGTCGCTCTTCTATCTGCTGGAGGGTATATGCGCGGGTCTCATATACCTGACCTGTGTGCGACTCTATAGAGAGGGTACGGTCAGCTACCCGCACTCCGACGATTTCTGAATAAGAGAGAATAATATGGCCTTCTTTTCGGGGAATAGCTAATTTGCCAGTTAGAGAGCGGGAAGGAGCTGCTAAAGGGCTCCGTTGGGCTCGTTCCACAGCTTGCCGTAATCGCTCAAAAGAAAAAGGCTTGAGAAGGTAATCTACAGCTCCCCCCTCAAATGCCTTGACAGCATGCTCAGCGTAAGCTGTAGTAAATATCACAGCCGGGGGGGAAGGTAAGCTCTGAGCAAAATGCATAAGGGCGATCCCATCTACCCCAGGCATCTCTATATCTAAAAATACAATATCCCAGTTTCTCTCTTCAAGCTTCTTCATCGCTTGCTCTCCATTCTCGGCCTCTTCTATTGCGAGATTGGGTATCTGCTGAAGATATCTTTTCATGAGGCGACGAGCAGGCTCTTCATCCTCTACAATAAGCACATGCCAGATACGCATATGCCAAACTACTCAAATCTCCCAATCGCTAATATCCACTCTTTCTCTTCAATGAAAGAAATGGGTAGGATGTGATAAGCCGAATCTCTGTGAAACTCAACCCATTCTCCGGTAAAGGTCAACTCTCTTCTAAATGATATATTGTCATATTTTGAGCGTAAGATTTTGTATGCGACTTCCTTTGCGCACCAAAAGTGCCATTCAGTTAGATAAGATTGATGAAGTCTCTGTCTTTCAGCGAAGGAGGTGAAGTAAGTCCATACATGAGAGGGGAAAGGTCGACGCTGCTCAATGTCAGCAGCTACTGGAAAGGGAGCGGTGATGGCAGCTGCCCACGAATAGCTATGGGAAAGAGAAAAATGGGGAGCAGAGGGAAGGGATTGAAGGGCTGCCCGAGCGGCTAAAGCCTGAAGCCGGCGGTGAGGATGCCGAATAAGGCAAAGTCGCTCCTTCTCTACTGATGCTGAAGCAAGCAAAGCCCATAATTCTTGTTCCTCCTCTTGGATCTCCCATACAGCCCAATGAGCGCCATGCCATTCTCCATTATATCTTAGAGGCATGCTGCAAAGGTGGCATTTTCTTCTTCGGACTCCTCTCTCTTCTTCAGAGAAAGAGGAATGGAAACAGCGCCTCTTCCATCAGCTGGCAGGATGGCATACCCACGGACGACCTATCGAATGGACGATGGAATTCCTTTGGAACCAAATCATCCAGATCACCGCTCGATCTCCTATCTCTGGCTGTGCGATTGATACGCTCTTTCGGGCAGTTCGGGCTGTGGCTGGTCCCGCTTTGCTTGGAACAGAGTGGGTACCGATACTTTTAGAAGGAAAAGTTATTACAAAAAAATTTTATGAAATAATAGAGATGTATCAGAGCGGCGCATGGGTGCCAACCTGGCGCATAATCCAAATGGATGAGGAAGGAATTCAGATTCTTCCTCTGGATGAGAGCGCCCTCGCTATTCACCTGAGGCGATGCGAGTAGCAATTATTGGGTCTTCTCGGGATATTCATGTGCGGCGGTGGGGTCAAGCATTGGCTCAAGCTGGGGCTGAGGTGTTATATGTAGGTATTGAACCCGACCCAGAAGAAAGCCTTCCCTACTTCTGTATCGGCCCGCCAGTAACTCGTCCTCGACTTCTGGATTTTCTCAGACGGCGTCGAGCCCTTAGAGAGTTTTTAGAAGAAAAGAAGGTAGAGGTAGCCCATCCAATTTATCTCACTCCCGCAGGAATCTGGGTGTGGAGCAGTGGCTTTCGTCCATATGTTGTTTTTACAATGGGAGCAGATGTGTTAGAATATGGACCTGCCCCCCCTCCGCTTCATCGCTGCTGGACTTTACAGGGACGTGTGCCCACGCTAATAGACTACGGAACGGTACTCTTGCGTCGGTGGCTTCTGCCTTCCCTCCTCTACCCTACCCTTCGTCAGAGTCTGCTGATACTTGGCGATAACTATGAGCTTTGTTTATCAAATAAATTTTTTGTAAAAGAAAAAAAATATATTGAACTACCAACTGGTATAGAGTCTATGGCAGAGGGAGCGGCTGAAGAAGGAGAGCGGTGGATTCTCTCGCCGAGGGGGGCAACGCTTCTTTATCAGGCAGATATAATTCTCGCAGGATATTATCAGTACTTGCAGAGAGGAGGGCGCTATCCCCTTGCCCTACTGGCAGGTCCCTACCCCATTCACCCAACTGTAGCCAATTATGTTAGACTTATAGAAAGTCATTTTCCAAATATGATTTATTTTTTTATAAAAAAAATACCAAAAGATGAAATGACTCAGGTGTGGGCTCGTACTGTAGCCTTTATTTCAGCGCCTGTCTATGATGGCTACAGCTATGCTGTGGCAGAAGGAAGATTAGTAGGGGCTCTTCCGATTGTGAATGCCATTCCTGCTCATTTAGAGGTTTTGACTCACGGATATAATGCCTGGTTTGTCGAGCCATTTACCCCAGAGGGGCTTTGTGAGGCTCTTTTCGTTGTAGAGTCTTTGCTCAAAGGTCCGCCTTTCTGGCGTCAGCCAAATGCTGAATGGATTCAGCGCTTCTCGGCTTTGGATAGGAACGCTCAGCTTTTTTTGACCCTGCTTGACCAGGCTCTAAAAGCAAAGAAATAGCTCTCATGGGAGGGAGTATGTACCTTTGCTCTCTATGGCAGTAAGGCTTAGGTTGCGACGAGATGGGCGTCGGCATTATGCTTTTTTTCACTTAGTGGCAGCAGATAGCCGCGCACCCCGAGACGGAAAGTTTATAGAAAAGCTGGGCTATTACAACCCTAATACTGATCCCCCTACTCTTCACTTCAATCACGAGCGGGTTCTTTATTGGCTTCAAAATGGGGCACATCCGACGGAAACGGTTCGTTCTCTTCTTTCTCGCGAGGGGATTCTCCTCAAGCTTCACTTATGGCGGAAGGGTAAAACTCCCCAAGAAATAGAAGCTGCCTATGAAGCATGGAAGGCTCAAAAGGCAGCCAGAAAGAACTCTTCAATCTGAGGCGCGATTTCCAAGGGCTTCTTTAGTCCCTCTTTCTCTATCGGAACTTTTTCTCTGGGGGCGCATTACACGAGCACACGGACTTAGGGGCTATGTGATTGGGGAGAGCTTTTCTGAGCAACCAGATCAGTATAATCTGAAGTACTTCTGGATCTGCTTTCCTGGGGAAACTGAGGCTGTACCTCGGGCGGTGCATTCTATTCACCCTCACACCTCCAGAAAGGAGCCAGACCGACCTCTGCGATGGTGGCGACTTCGGATAGAAGGTGTAGAGGACAGAACAGCCGCAGAGAAGTGGGTTCGGGCAGAACTCTATCTTCCTAGAGCTTACCTGCCCCCTTTAGAGGAAGGTCATTTTTACTATGTGGAGGCAGAGGGAGCCTCTGTAATTGATGAAAATGGTCTTTTCAGGGGCTATCTTCGTTCTATTTATCCGGGAACAGCGTACGACTTTTTCATTGTAGAAAATGCTCAGGGGGAAAGCTTTTGGATTCCTGCTCCTTTCATCGCTGGGCTTAGTCGGGACACTTCTCCTCCCACTTTACATGTGAAGGGACCAGAGGGACTCTGGGATCCCAGCCTTGCTAAGGGTAAAGTATAGAGTTTAGGTATGCAGTTTCGGCTGGAGAGTGAGATGAGACCGCTGGGAGACCAACCCCAAGCGATTGCCCAACTGGTAGAAGGACTGCGGCGAGGAGAAAAACATCAGGTGCTGCTGGGGGTGACAGGGTCTGGAAAAACCTTCACCATAGCTCACGTAATTGCTCAGATTCAAATGCCCACGCTCATTCTGAGTCACAATAAGACCTTAGCGTGGCAGCTTTATAGCGAATTCAAGAGCTTTTTCCCTCATAATCTCGTCTGCTATTGGATCTCACACTATGATTACTATCAGCCGGAAGCCTATATTCCTACGACGGATACTTACATTGAGAAAGAGCTCAGCATTTTGAAGGAAATAGAACGGTATCGTTTAGAGACGCTTACAGCTCTTGTGAGTGGGCGAAGGGATGTTATTGTAGTTGCGTCGGTATCGGCGATCTACGGGCTATCAGATCCATCGGAATTTGCTCAGCACGTAATTACTCTCAAACCAGGGGAACGATACCCCCGTCAAGCACTCCTTCACCAGCTCACTCAAATGATGTATCGCCGCACCAGCGAAGGGACCACACCGGGCACCTTCTGGACACGAGGCGATAGAGTGTATGTGTTCCCACCCTATACGCAAAAGGGATATCGCATTAGCTTCTTCGGTCCGGCAATTGAGGGGATAGAAGAGATAGAAATTCCCACTTTTCGCCCGCATCGGCGCTTAGGGGAATTGACCCTGTATTCAGCGGACATGTTTGTGCTCTCGCCTCAGAAACTGGAAGTGGCTATTGCCCGAATCCAAGAGGAGCTGGAGGCACAAGTGAAATACTTAGAGTCGCTGGGCAAGGTAGAAGAGGCGACTCGGCTGCGCAAACGCACACTTTACGATATTGAGCAGCTCCGAACCTTGGGCTATTGCAACGGAATAGAAAATTACTCTCGCCATCTTACAGGTAGGGCCCCCGGAGAACGTCCCTATACCCTTTTAGATTACTTCCCCCGTCCTTTTTTGACAGTGATTGACGAGAGTCACGTTTCAATCCCCCAGCTAAAGGCAATGATTGGAGGAGACCAGTCTCGCAAACTTGTCTTAGTGGAATATGGCTTTCGGCTACCTTCAGCCTTGGACAATCGCCCGCTGCGATTTGAGGAATTTGAGCAGCTTGTAGGTCAGGTAATTTACGTCAGTGCTACTCCCGGACCTTATGAAATGGGGCAAACAGGAGGGGCCTTTGTGGAGCAGGTGGTGCGTCCGACGGGGCTGGTGGATCCCCCTGTCTTTGTCCATCCAATGGAGGGAGCAATAGATCATCTCTTGGAGGCAATTCGTCGCCATCACGCTCGAGATGGACGGGCACTTGTCATTACCCTCACAAAAAAACTGGCAGAAGAAGTGGCTGAATTTCTGCTTAGGGTGGGGATTCCCAGCGCCTATTTGCACTCAGACCTGAATGCCATTCAACGAGTGGAAGTTATAGATAAGCTGCGGCGGGGAGAGATTTATGTGATAGTGGGGGTCAATCTTCTAAGAGAAGGGTTAGATTTGCCGGAGGTGTCTTTAGTGGCTATCTTAGAAGCGGATAAGGAAGGCTTCCTTCGCTCGGAAACCTCACTAATTCAGATTGCTGGACGAGCTGCTCGGAATGTGGAGGGGGAAGTCATTCTCTATGCGGATCGTCTCACTCAGTCCATGGAACGGTTTATTCGGGAGTCGGAGCGTCGCCGACAGAAGCAGTTGGCTTACAATGCTGCCCATGGCATTACCCCTCGTAGTGTGGGACGACGCCCCCATCTCGCTATGAAAGATGCGCCTGAAAGTCCTGAAAATCCTCCCCCTCTCATTGACCTACCTGGTATGCGGAACCTTTCTCCCCTTCACCTCGAAGCCCTAATTGAAGAGACGCGGCGTCGCATGTTAGAAGCTGCAGAGGCGGAGGAATACCTCACAGCTGCCAGATATAGGGATGAATTGCGCACTTTAGAAGCCCTCTTAGCTTCTACTAAGAATCAGGTATGAAGATGGTGAGATTGGGCAGGGGGAATTAGGTCGGCCTATGGGTGGGAGAATCCCTCTGAGTAGCGGTGCTTACTTATGAGATACGCCCCTGAATTTCCTTCGGGCAGCCAGTGGCTCAATGTTAGCCGTCCTCTTCGCCTCCGACCAGAGCTTCAAGGGCGGTTTGTGCTTTTAGACTTCTGGACCTACTGCTGTATCAACTGTATTCATGTCCTTCCTGACTTGAAGAGGCTTGAGCGGGAGTTTCCGAACCTTGTAGTGATTGGAGTTCATGCTGCCAAGTTTGAAAATGAGAAAGACGTGGAAAATGTGCGGGCAGCGATTGTGCGATATGATATTGAGCATCCTGTGGTGATTGATCAAGGCTATCGGCTCTGGTCATTGTATCGAGTGCAAGCATGGCCCACATTTATACTGATTGGTCCTTCGGGTGAAGTGCTATGGAGCTCTGCTGGAGAGGGGATATATGAGCGGCTTGCCCCTCTTCTGCGGCAATGGATGGAAAAAGCCCTACCTGGCACGCAGCAGCTTCGCCCTCTCCCTCTTTCGTTAGAGAAGTATCGGCAGCCGCCAGGCCTTTTAGCTTTTCCAGGCAAGCTCACCCTTGCTCATCGTCCCCGCGAGCCCTTGCCCTTTCTCTATTTTACAGACTCTAACCACAATCGAGTAATCGGTATTTCACTTCAAGGAGAGGTGAAAGAAATCATCGGTAGTGGGCATGAAGGATGGCGGGATGGATCGTTTGAGGAAGCGGAGTTCTTCCGCCCTCAGGGGCTTGTGTATGATCCCTCTGCAGATGTGCTCTATATCGCTGATACAGAGAATCATCTTATCCGGCGAGTGTGGCTTAGTGAAAAGCGAGTTGAAACGATTGCTGGGACAGGGTACCAAGCTCCCCGCCTTATGAATGAAGGTCCTGCCAGCCGTGTATCACTCAATTCTCCATGGGATGTAACCTTGCATGGTTGTCTTCTTTATGTAGCTATGGCCGGTTCGCATCAGCTCTGGCAGATAGACCTTCAGACCCTTTATGCCCGACCCTTAGCAGGCTCTGGGTATGAACACCTTATAGATGGACCTCGGCTGGCAGCAGCTCTGGCTCAACCTTCTGGACTAACTCTTTCCTCTGACGGGAGGCTCTTCTTCGCAGATAGTGAGAGCTCTTCCATTCGCTATGTGGATGGAGAAAAAGTGCATACCCTCGTGGGGAAAGGCCTTTTTGAGTTTGGCTACAAGGATGGTAGAGTGAGCGAAGCGCTTTTTCAGCATCCCTTAGGTCTCTGCTTTCATGAGGAGAGCCTATATGTAGCCGATACTTATAATCATGTGATTCGTCGCATAGACTTGAAACGCGCCATGGTGGAGACAGTAGCGGGTACAGGGAGGCGAGGTTCAAGGGATGGAGCCGCCTATGAGGCAGAGTTTAATGAGCCAAATGACATCATTTACGCTGGCGGCTTTTTTTACATCACAGATACGAACAATCACCTTTTACGGCGATATGATCCTCAGCAGAAAAGGGTGGATACGATAGAGCTTATTCCAGTAGAGAGATTAGTAATGTCTCCTCGACGCACCTTTAGCATTTACGGTATGGTGCGTGCTCTTCATTCCTTAGCTATCCCTTTCAATCGGCCGTGGCGCCTTCGGGTCAGACTGCCTGAGTCCTGTGATTTTGCTTATGGTGCACCTCAGTGGCTGCGACTGGGGGAGTTTTCTTATGAGCTGGGGCTGCCCCTCCCTCCCCTCTCTACTCCTCTGCCTGCTGTGCTAACTCTGTATCTGTGCAAAAAGGGGGAGCCTCTAAGACGATGTTTCCCCGCTTTCTATGAGTTTCAGCTTGAGCCTCAAACTGGGATCTCCGAAGAAGTGGAACTTTCTCTCGTGGAGGAGAGCTTCTGAAAGAGTGCGTAGCTTTGCAGAATGTGGAGGGTGGGGGCTGCTCGGGTCAATATCACGTATTTTGAGCCTGAGATTGGCCTTTTAGGATGGGGAAGCTCTCGTCATATTGCTCATGCCGTGGAGTCTCAATTGTACGCTCGGGCTTTCTGCTTTCAAAGCGAAGGAAGTCCTCCTTACTTCTGGATAGAGGCAGACATCTGCTTCATTACCATAGCGCTCCGACAGGAGGTTTATTATCGTCTGCGAAAGCACTTTCCTGAGTTAGAGGAGGCGCACCTGATGCTCACCGCAAATCACACTCATGCTGCTCCAGGGGGTATCTCTCATCATCTTCTGTACCATATCAACATGCCTGGCTTTCATGCTGGAGTATTTGAAAGATATGCTGGGGGAATGGTGGAGGCAGCTTTGCAAGCCTATGCCAGTCGCCGTCCTGCTGAAATTACCTTCTCTGAAGGTGAATTTAGCCCTGATGTACCTGTGGCTTTCAATCGGGCTATAGATGCTTTTAGGAAAAATCCGATGGCATGGACAGACCAGCCTGCGCTTGCCGTAGATAGACGGGCTTATCAGCTCACAATCCTACCAGAAGGGCATTTGATAAACTGGTTTGGCAGCCACACAACAACGATTCAGGAAGAGAATCACTGTATTTCTTCAGACCATAAAGGATATGCGTCTGAGTTATGTGAGGAAGAAGGGATTGTAGCGGCTTTTGCTCAAACGACAGCGGGGGATGTGACGCCCAATCACTTCAAGTTTCCGGGGATTCGAGTGCATCGGGGACCCACGCCTAATCCATTTGAGAATCGTCGGATTGTGGGGCGGTATCAGGCTCAGATGGCCCAATCTCTCCGAAAAGGGGGCCGATTAATTTCCTCTAAGCAGAGAGCGTGGTGGCGGTGGATAGATTTTTCGTCAGTAGAGGTAGAGGAGCCTTATACGCGAGGAATGGGAAAGGGACGCACAGGACCGGGGGCACTTGGGCCTGCCTTCATCGGTGGTACAGCAGAAGGAGGAGGCATCCCAGCAGAGTGGGTACGGCTCATCTCAGTCCTTGCCCGACTGGCCGGGCTTATAGATCCACCCGTACACGGCACTAAGCCTCTTCTTATTGAAAGCGTGCCAAAGCGGATATTTGGAACAGTTCGGTGGGACACCCTTCCCCTACCTCATGCTGACCCAGCCATCAAATACCTTCAATGGATTGCCCGCCAAAATGGAAAATACGTGCCCTTCCCGCTTACTCCTCAAGTGCTTCCCATTCAAATATGGCAGTTAGGAGAGGTCGGGATCGTCGCTCTACCCATGGAGCCTACCACAATGGCTGGCAAGCTCCTGAAAGAGCGGTTGGCTCCTTTCCTTGCACCATATGGAGTAGAAGCCATCGTTATTCAAGGATACAGCAATGGCTATGCGGGCTACCTCACGACCTACTGGGAGTATCAGTATCAGCGATATGAAGGGGGACACACGCATTTTGGAAAATTCATATTAGCAGCTGTTGAAAAAAGCTGCGTTCAACTCCTTGAGGGAGAAGGAGAAGGTGCTCCTCCTCCCCCTTATATCTCCATAGAGCAGGCGAAAAAAATTCTTTTCACTCATGAGCTGGCTCGTGCTATTGGGTAGTTTAGTGATAGCTCAGACAGTGATTCGTCAGCGGGTATATGGGGGTAGCGCAGCCGATGCAATGGTCAAAGCCTATCAGGATAAAAGTGGGTACTGGCTCTTCGGACATACTCGTTCCCGAGATGGCCTTCTCAAAAGGAATGGATATGATGCAGATCTGTGGGTAGTGCGGACAGATAGAAGCGGGGAAGTCCTTTGGCATACAACATATGGAGCTGAGGGCGATGAAGAACTCACGGATGCTCTCCCTCTTCCAGATGGGGGATGGGTGCTCGTAGGCTGGACCGATTCTAAGTCTTTGAGCCGGATGAAAAAAGATGCCTTGATTGTGTGTATAGACCGCTTAGGAAAAGAGCGTTGGAAAGTTGCTATCGGTGGAGATGGGAATGACATGGCGCTGGGAGCTGGCATTCACTCAGATGGAACCCTCTGGGTTGTAGGTCAAATTGGATCGGTTGATTCTGTTTTCCATCCCAAGCCCTATGGAGGGATAGATGCTTGGTTGCTTCGTTTCTCTCTTGACGGAGAGCTTTTAGGACATGCTACTTTTGGGGGCTCAGGGCATGATTACCTGCGTTTGGTGATTTCTCTTTCTCCTGATAGTATATGGCTGATTGGTGGCTCGGATTCGCCCGACGGTCATATTCAGAATCCCCTCGGACGCACAGATGTATGGCTCGTGGAGGTGAATCGGCGGGGAGAGTTTCGCCGCAGTTGGAATTTCGGCGGTAGTGACTTTGAGGAGCCCTATAGCTGGGTGCGCAATGCCGAAGGTGAGATATGGGTAGCAGGGACAAGTTTCTCTAAAGGAGTGGCTACCTATGGACGAGCGGATGGGGTGATTTGGCGAGTAGATCCCACGGGACTAGCAGAGGTAGCATGGAGTGGAGGCGGCAGCGGAGATGAAGGATTGAATTTTCTTCAGTTATCAGAAGAGGGGGACTGGCTCATTGCAGGCATGTCAAGCTCTCGGGATGGGCTCATTCGTACCCTTGCTGGATTGTATGATGCCTGGACCCTCCGATGGCATCGTCAGGCAGATTCGCTTGCTTTCTGCCACACTTTTGGAGGCAAAGATGTGGAGAGTTGGGTAGCAGTCTTCCCTGCTGAGGCAGGGCTCTATGTGGGATGTGGTACGACAGCTTCGCCGGGCGAGCAGCTGGGCATACGCACCTACGGAAATGCAGATTTCTGGCTGGTGTGGTGGCATCCCGACACTACCTCTTTCCCCTTCCCTGAGTCGGGAGCGCCAACCCTTGTAGTGGGATACCTCTTGACTGAACTCAAAGGAGCGAGGGGAATCCTTCTCTTTCGCAACGCAGAGGGTACCCTGCTTGATAGCATGGAAGTGGAGAGTCAGAGTCTCTTCTACTGGCAAGTACCAGATACCCTGAAAGGGATGATTCGTATCAGTGTCCATGTCCCTGGACACTTGTGGAAAGAATTCAGCATTCTTCCACGAAAAGGACGAGAAAATCGCATAGACCTCTTTGTAGAAAAGCTCAAACCAGGACTTCGTATTCCCCTTTTTCATGTTACTTTTGAAAAAGGAAGTGCTAAATTGCTCCCTGAGGCATATCCTCAACTGCAAGAGCTGGAACGATTTCTATGGGCGCACCCACGGATTCGCATTGAACTCGCAGGACATACAGACGGAACTAGCTTAGAGGAGTCTGAAATTCCTCTCTCTCGAGCCAGAGCTCAAGCGGTTCAGGCCTATTTAGTTTCTCGTGGCTTACCTGCTACTCGCTTCTCTATCGTTGGACATGGAAAGAGCCGCCCCATTGCTGACAATGCCACACCCGAAGGGCAAAGGCGCAATCGCCGAGTAGAAGTTCGTATCCTTAGCTACTGATGAAGCGAAAAAGGGCTAAAGGAGAGGTAAGCCTTGGTCTGCGGACGACAAATCCTTGAGTAGCAAGAGTCAGACTGCCTGAGTTGGACAGCCAGAGTACGGTGCTCTTCTCTTGAGCGAAATCAAGACCCCTCACTCCGTCATGAATCTATTCTTTTACGACCTTTGATTCATGCGATTTCTTCTCTTCGCTCCGTATGGATATGCCCTTGCTCTTCTAATCCTCGGGTTTATCGCTGCGAAGCGTCAAAACCAAAATGCCTATTTCTGGGGCGCCCTTCTGATAGGTGAAGCCTCGCGATTCGGACAAATGCTTTTCTTGATTCAGAATTTCGGACAACCCATTTACGTTTTTGAGCTTCAAGGACGGCTTGCAACTCTGAGCTATACTGGTCTTTACATCGCTGGTATAGCAGCACTAATGGGAGCTCTCGGTGGGCTTTTTCTCTATTGGCGAGATAAGAAGCCTTTTGCTGGGCTTTGGATCGCTCTCCTTTCAGTAGGAGAAGGAATCATCCTGGGAGTCCTTCGTCTATTTTTGTAGCTCTTCAACATCCTCAGCTCTCTATTTTCTTCTTAGGTGAATTTCAAACCAAATCGCTTTTCCGCATAGGCATAGAGTGAGCTCACGGGAAGGAAAACAAAAGTAATATCGTCATTTGGCTGAGCGCCATTTCTCCATTCTTCCAAAAGTTGGATGAGTCGTTCTCGCTTCTGTGAATCAGGAAGGGATAGGAACTCCTCATTTTGAAAGAGGTTTCTTAGGGCTCTGATTCCCAGCTTTCGTCCCTCCGGATTGAGGACATCTGTAACTCCATCTGTAAAGAGAAATAGGGTCAGTGATGGGCTCATTGGCTCTTCATAAGTGGGAAACTGGTACTCTTGAATAGTGAAGCTATCTATTCCCCTTCGTCCTCCATCCAGCTCTCGTAGAGTTGAACCATCCAGAAGCCAAACAGGCCTGCCTGCGAGGGCGAAATAGATTTTTTGAGACCTAAAGTCAGCAATACCAAGCGCTAAATCCGCTCCTTCTCTAAAGTTAGAAAAGACAAGTTCGCCTTCTGCTTGCGAAATATTCCGAATCCCTTCTTGAAGCTCATGTAGAATGAGCTGGGGGGAGTCGGTAGGATTTCGAAGAAAAGTGCCCTGCGCCATAGAGGAGAATATGCTGGCTAAGATAGCTCCGCTGATTCCGTGGCCTGTGGCATCTCCTACCATGAAAAACAGCCGAGCGGAAGAAGGAACAGCCGCAACCGCATAAAAGTCGCCTCCCACTTCGTGAAGGGGCTGGTAGTGAAGTATTGAGCCAGGAAGGATTCGCTCCACATCTGGAAAGATTGCTCGCTGGAGGCGACGAGCAACAATATAAGATTCTTGTACAGTGGCGAGGGCCTCTGCTAAGGTCTCAGAGATACGGAGAAGCTCCTGATTCTGACGCTCAAGGGCTTTCGCTTGCTCATCTATTTTTTGAGACTGACTCGTAATAATCTCTCTAAAGCTACGCTCTTCTATAACTCGGCGGCGAGCGGCATATACTGCATACCCCAGTCCGCCTAATACGAGAATCCCTAAAGCAGCTATAACAGCATACAAAATTCGCTCTTGACGCTGTTGGGTTTTGATGAGTTTGAGCTGAGATTCCTGAAACTCTAAGCCTGAGAGCACTCGCAACTGCTCAAGTCGGGTGCTCTGGCTTCGTTGCATCTCCTTTTCTGCTTGGGTGAGCCATTCTTCATAAGCCTTCAGAGCAAAGGCAGGACGATTCTGAGCTGTATAGAGGCTCACCTGAAGTTGAAAAGCTTCTCTCCGAAGTTCGTATGGCAGCTTTAGCCATAGCTTGCCATATTTTCTCAGAAGCTCCTCTACTCCACCTACTTTACCCGTCTGGAGGTAGAGAGCGCCTAATCCTAAGGTAATATGTCCGATTGCTAAACTATCCTGCTGAGCTTCTCTTAGTGCCTTCTTGTAGAGGTTTTCTGCTTCTTCTCCGCGGCCTATTTCTGCATAGATGGAGGCAAGATTGGTAAGAGAGGCAAGGTATACAGAAGATGGGGACTCTAAGAGCAGGAGGAAGGTGGAAGCAGCCTTGGCTTTCTCTGCCGCTTCCATCGCTTTGAGGGCATAGGAGAGTGCTTCAGAGAGATTCCTCTGCTCAGCGGTCAGGTAGGCAAGCTGAGAATACGCTATTGCGTTCAGTAAAGGGTTCTGAAGAGCATCTGACAACTCGGCTGCCTCACTGGCATGGATAAACGCTCTCAGCAAATCCCTCCGAGCCAAAAGGCTAGCTAAGCCCAAATGAGCTCGGGCTTTGAGAAAAGGGTATGCTTTTGCCTGCTCTGCAACTTGCTCACATAAAAGTATAGCTGAATCGGTTCTTTGCAGTTTGTGATAAGCCTGTACCAGTAAAAGCTGAGCATGGAGGGTGAGGGAATCGATTTCCTCTCTTTCTCTTACGGTTTTCCAGAGCAAAGAAGGCACACCTTCGGCAAAGTCGCCTCTGAGCCAAGCATGGGCTAAAATGAGAGAAGCCCCGAGACGCTCTTTTGGTGTTTTTGCAGCAAGTAGGGCTTCATAAGCACAACGGCTTAGACAGAGAGGGTTTTCTCCACAAGACTCGCAAGGCATGCCATTCAAGAGCCATATACTAAGTCCTATCAACACCCATCTCATAGTCCAAGTGGCTTGAAGGCATATTGGATGTAATATAAACCGCCAATCTTAGGTCCGCCTGGCACTTGCACATGATAGAAGTTCAGTAGGTTCTGAGCGCCTATCCGAAACTCACTGTGCCATCTCGGAATCTGGTAGCTGAGCTGAGCGTGAAGCAAAGTGTAGGTGGGAATAACTGACTTATATGTAGCAAGTCCAAATAAGTAGGCATGAGTCCATTGATACCAGATTTGAGCACTCCATCGCCCAAGGTTTTGCACAAGTATGCCTGCATTGACTAAATGAGGCGGAGTATTGAAGAAAAGGGTGAGTCCTGGATCTATACCTTCTGCCTCCTCTAATCCCCATACCTGAGCATAGTTATAGTTTCCATTCAAGAGGAGATGGGGAGTGAGACGATATTGGAGGGCCAGAGTGAAGAACTGGGCTTTGGGTATGCCTGGAATGTTGAAAAACCTTCCGTACAGGGGAGATAGTCGATTATTCTCTACATCTTGAGGGGTCAGGCTACTTGTTTTATCAGCAGGTCCGTAAAGACGAATACTTCCATGAAGGTCTTTATACATCTGGTAGGCATAGGTTATATCAAGAAGCAGTCGCTGCTCAAAGATAAGGTGACGACTACCTACTTCAAAGCTCTGGACCTTCTCTGGTCGGATGCCGTCAATGGGGACGCTGCGTAGCAACTTAGCCGCCTCTTCTAAGGGCATGCCCTGAGCGCGAGCGGCTCGAAAAGCTTCTACAGAGGAATGGGTATAGTTGTTTCTACCTGCGATTCCCAAGGCTCGATCCGTCTGAGGAAGAGAGCCAACGAGAAGGGCATCGGTCTGGAGGTGAATAAAGAGAGCCTCATTGATAGGGTTGCGGAATCCCATCTGATAAGTAGCGCGAAGAATATGGTTTTGTCTCTTGTCCCATGCCCATGAGAGAGCGGCGCGAGGGGTCGCCTGCCCAATCAAAAATTGACGACGATCATATCGTCCTCCGAGGGTAACTATAAGCCTGTCCTGAATCAAGCTGCGCCTAAGCTGGATGTAGAAGCCTGCTTCCCAGTTGTAGATAGGTCGTCCAAGCGTATCGGCAAAGATAGTGCCTTGGGAATTGATTTCAAAAAGGCGGAAACTTCCACCTGTGATCGTTTGAAAGCCAGCTATGGATGGGAGTTCATATTGAGCTTCGGCATGATAAAGAGCGCACCGGTCAATCAGGCGAGCTCCACCTTTGTTAATGGGGATGCGAGAGAGGGAGTCCACGAGGGCCTGAAGGCGGGGACTGCGTGGGTCCGGACGGGCAGTGCCTACATCCCACCGTCCGCCAAGTGCCCCAGGCAGCGGAGCAACGGAGGGCAGCGTAGCTAAAAATCGCGTATCGCTATCAGCAAGCCAGCGCGCACCTTGATGATCACCCATAGAGGGAACTGGACGGTTATAATAGGACTCAAAGGCGGCTCGGTCCTGCGGCGTGATGCTTCCGTCTAAAAACCCTGCATAGCTCATAAGATATTGGATAAACCACTGCGGATGAGGTTTGACAACATTGAGCAGATTGGCTCCCAGAATGCCCAGAGGGACAGAGCGACCCCCGTCCTCCCGAATAGTATAGAGCCGTAAAAATCCCCGTCCATGAGTCAACTCAGCTTTATAAGCGTGGAAGAGAAAGTCGTCCAAGACATATCGCGTATTAGCGTGATAGACAGTGCGTCCGTTGGCTACATGAAAAGTGAATTGGGCTTGAAGTTGATCCGTTACTCTATAGAAGAGCCCGCCAGCCACTTTTGCGATCCGTGTAGCAGTGGAGACAAGTTCGGGCTCTATGTAGCCCGTACGAGCGAGCCAGAAGCGGGGCATGGGTCTCCCATCAAAGAAGGAAAGAGGGAGATTTAGAAGTACCCGTGCATCGTATCCATAGCCATTGACCGGCACATATCCGGGGTTCTCAGGGCCGGGGACGCTGTAGGCAGGAGAAGCACCCGTATAGGTACCTCGGTCAGTTCGGTCGGTGGCCCACCAGTCTTCACCTAAGAGGCCGTGCAAAGCTACTTTCACTCCTAAGCGGTTTCGCCATGTGTGAGCATACCGCGCTTGTATATCATACAAGGGTGCAGCGCGTCCCTTTTCGGATTCGCCAATATGATTTAAGCCCAGTCGCAACTGAGCAGACAGCCCGGGGTATTGAAAGGGGTCTTTAAGGGTAGTCAGCATCGCTCCATTGAATGCATTTGGCCCATAAAGAGCTGAAGCAGGACCTGCAATCACCTCCACATTAGCTATATCTATCTCAGGAGCAGATGTAAAGGGGAGAACAGGGACATTGATAGCAACTGCTTGCATTTCCATGCCATCTACCCGATTGATGAATCGGGGATTTTGGGTCTGATTGAATCCCCGAGCATTGACGATAGGGAAGGTCAAGCTAGTATAGACTGCGTTCACACCTGGTAAAAATGAAAGAGTTTGTGCACTGAAAATCCCAGGGCTGGACTGAAGCGCTCTACTTGAAATCTGCGTAACCTGTACAGGCGAGCGCAGGAACTGCTCCTCTATCCGAGAAGCTGAGATCACTACTTCCTCTCCTACGATCTCCTCTTCTTGAAGGAAAATCTGAGGTGCAGGTTCATCCGCTCGGATCGGCTTGAGTGTGAAGCGCTGCGTCTGATACCCCACATATGAGACTTCTGCAGTTATCTCCCCCTCCCGAAAGGCGGTGGGAATCTGGAATTCGCCCTTTGCATCGGTGATAGCGCCCAGCACAGTTCCTGGCAGACGCACATACGCTCCTACTAAGGGCTCCCCAGTATTAGCGTCTAAGACCCTCCCCTTGATAAAATGCCGCTCCTCAGAGTGGGTAGGAAGTAGAGCCGATGCTTTGCTGCCAGGCACTCTTCGTAAGAGAAGGTCCTGAGCTGAGCCCAGGCAGAAAAGAAATACTCCAGCGATCCTAAGCTCCCTTATCATACATGTAAGCAAAGATAATGGAGGGCAGTTGTCTCTAAGATTTAGCTATTTGTACTCTGGTTTCGGAATTCTGCATAGTTGAATGAGAGGAAGCATTTCTGTGGAAAAGTCAGTTTTTTATTCACTCTTTACCTCATAGAGCAGACATCTCAGTGCGGCAGGAAAGTATTTTCCACATCCCATACACACATGTACTAAGTGTCTCCTTTTACTTTTATGCCTGACATGTATCCCGAAACGTTTGTCCGAGTGAAGGTGCGAAATGGCAGGAGTTATATACACTTGGAGATTAAGGGAAGAGATGGGGAAGGCGTTTTTTTTACCTCCCGCAGTTGGATGTATCTTCCTCCACAGAAGGGGGTATATCTTTTATGGGGCTCAAATCTGGATGAAGATAGGGTGAGCGTTCCCTACGTAGCAATGGTTGGAAGAAGTCGTGATGTCCGACAGCGTCTCCAGAAAGAAGCTGCTCAAAAGAGCTTTTGGCAAGAGGGATTTGCCTTCTTGAGTGAGAGATTTGTAGCTCATGAGCTAGAGTACTTGGAGATAAAGTTAGCCCACATCGTAGAGAGAACTGGAAAAGCTAAGTTTCTCCCTACTCCCTCTATATTTTACACAGTAAATAGAGATGAAGAAGAGAACTTGCAGGAGTATTTTCAAACCATTCAAGTCTTTTTTGAGATTCTGCGAGTGGATTTCTTCAAAGAGATTCAGATTCGGGGTGATTCTTCTGCTTCTAAGAGGAATGGAGGGGGCCCGATGTATCAAAGACCCGGGCCGTATTACTTCCTGCCTGAAGAAGGAATTCCTGTCCATATATGGCTAGACTGGGGGCAGACGGCTCATGGTCGGTTTTATCCTACTGTGGAGTGGGATCTTACGGGGCAATTGAGAGAAGGGACTATCTATATTCTCCAAGGCTCTTTGGCGAAGAAGGTTAGAGCCTCTCTATGCGAAGAAGTAGAACAGCATCGCCAATTTCTCTTGGAGAAGGGCGTTCTCAAAGATAGAGGCACTACTTATGAGTTTATGCAGGATGTGGGTCCTCTGCCTGTGTCATTTGCTGCTTCCCTTGTCCTAGGGCGCAATGCAAATGGATGGCTGGAGTGGACAGATGAAAATGGGATCATCCTCAATGAGCTTATTCAGAAGCCGGCTTTCACGCCAGAAATAGGGGAAGTTAGCGTCTGAGGGAGAAAGACAAGTCCTTAAACCCTTCTTCGTAGGGGGCGAAGCGATTCTGCGAATTCAAGCAGTTCATCTCTAAATGCAGTCCAGCTCAGGCGGCTTTTGGCTTGGCGGATTGAAGGAATAAACTGCTCTAAAGGTGTGGTGAGGAGAGCCCCTAGAGCTTCAGTTAAAGAGGCTACGGTTGGCTCACACACAAAGCCTACTTCTTTGTCGGGGACCATCTCAGGCAATCCTCCCACTCGGGTTACGACCATCGGCTTTTCAAAGTGATATGCAATCTGGGTGATGCCGCTCTGAGTAGCACTGAGGTAAGGTTGTACTACCGCATCAGCTGCACAGAAATAATACCTTACTCGCTCTTCAGGTACAAATCCTTCATGAAAAATGATTCGGTCTCTAATCAGAGCATCCTCTAAAAGCGGACGATACTTTTCATAGGGCTCATACAGTTCGCCTGCAATAAGGAGGCGGACATTGGAGAACTGACGCAGCTTCTCGGATCGCCACGCATGAAGAAGAAGGTCAAGCCCTTTATAGCGGCGAATGAGACCAAAAAAGAGAAGGTATCGGTAATGAGGATCTAGCCCTAGGGTGGCACATGCTTCTTGTTTTGAAACCTTTTCTCCATAATGATCATAGACTGGATGAAATAAGACCTTGACTGGTTTGGAGGTGATATCTCTCCACTCCTTAGCCACGGCTGCACTCAAGGCGATAGCTCCATCTACCTCACTGATGAAGTAGCGAGTGAAGAGAGTATCGCCAGGGCGGGCTTCGTGTGGCAGAAGATTGTGAAGAATCGCTATCTTCACAGGCACAGCAGGCAGGTAGTGGAGGATGGTAGCAAAACTGAGTCCCATTACAGGTATCCAAAATTTTGCCAGAACAATATCAGGCATCCACTGACGAATCTCCCTCGCCGTGTGCCACCAAGAGAGCGGATTGAGCGAATGTATGCGACGATAGATTTCTAAATCTGTGGGGGGAGGCTCCGTACGAAACTGAGACTTGCCCGGGAAAAGCCAGCGTGGATACTGAGTGGTGAAGGTATAGAGACGGACTGAGTGCGGCTGAAGCGAGCGAGCTAACCGCTCACTAGCTACAGCTATCCCCCCCCGAAAAGGATAAGCTGGACCCAAAATTACAATTCGCACCAATCAAAAGTAGAATATACCTTTGCTCTATGCAGTTTTTCTTGGATACGGCGCTGCTGGCAGAGGTAGAGGAAGCGGCTGCTTTAGGAGTATTAGATGGAGTTACGACCAACCCTTCGCTGATGGCAAAAGCCGGCGTCCAAGACTTTGATGCTCATTACCGAGCGATAGCGGCTCTGACTGCAGGTCCAGTGAGTGCTGAGGTGGTGAGCACCTCCTATACTGACATGATAGCGGAAGCTCGTCATTTGGCTCGCCTCGCCCCTAATATCGTCGTCAAAATCCCTTTCACTCCAGAAGGAGTCAAGGCGCTTCGTACCCTCCAAGGAGAAGGCATCCGTACAAACTGTACCCTTATCTTCTCTCCGCTCCAGGCTCTAATTGCAGCTAAAGCAGGAGCTACCTACGTGAGTCCTTTCATTGGTAGGCTGGATGACATCGGACATGAGGGGATGAATGTGATTCGACAGATTCGGCAGATTTTTGATAGATATGGCTTTGAAACAAAGGTATTGGCAGCTAGTATTCGCCATCCTCTTCACGTTCTTCAAGCGGCTTTAGAGGGAGCCGATATCGCAACCATGCCTTTTTCTGTGATGAGGCAGCTGTTTAATCATCCCCTAACAGATAAAGGGCTTGCTCAGTTTTTAGCCGATTACGAGAAGCTCCATGCCTCCTCCTGAGGCTTCTATACTCCTGATTGGGAGTGAGCTGACTGAAGGGCGATTAGCTGATCGGAACGGTAGATTTTTAGCGGAAGAATTATCAGAGATGGGCTTTAGAGTGAGAGAGATTCGTATTTTCCCTGATGATGACTTATCTCTCCGCGCTGGGATGAGGGAGATGCTTCAGAGCGGAGTCCGAGTCCTTCTGTCAGCTGGAGGCCTAGGACATACCACGGATGACCTGACTGCTCAAGTGTGGGCTGAAGTGCTAGGAGATAAGTTGGAAGTCTCCTCTTCGCTCTTAGCAGAGTTAGAAGGGCAGCTGCAAGCTCGCGGCATCCCTTCCCTACCTTATTTGGATCGCTATGCGCTGGTTCCCACTCGGGGTGAAGCTCTCCCCAATCCCATCGGCTTAGCCCCAGCTCTGTATTGGGAAGTGGGTCTCCAAGTGATTTGTGCTCTACCTGGGCCTCCAGCCGAGGTCCAGGCCATTTGGCATACTTCCCTCAAGCCCCGTCTTCAAAAGCGATTTTCCTTGACTTCCCCCCTTCACCATACCTTTCGGACCACAGGCATCACGGAAAGTCGGCTTTCCGTCCTGATTCAAGAATGGGAAGCTCAACTTCCTCCCTTTGTTCGTCTTTCGTATGGTCCTTCTTTAGAAGGGGTTGCCCTCCATCTGCGAGCACCTGGGGATGTTCCTATAGAAACTTTTCTAAAAGAAGTAGAAACTCTGCGTCAGCTTATTGCTCCCTATCTTTATGCTGAAGGAAATATCTCCTTAGCTGAGGCAATTCTAAATGAGCTCCGACGAAAGGGATTGACTTTAGCTATAGCCGAGAGCTGTACAGGTGGGCACATTGCCGCTCAGATTGTGAATATTGCAGGGGCTTCAGATGTTTTCTTAGGGAGCGTGGTTTCATATGCAAATTCAGCGAAAGAAGCACTGCTGGGTGTTTCACCTACTGTCCTACAAGCTGAGGGTGCTGTGAGCGAAGTAGTAGCCCGTCAAATGGCAGAGGGAGTCTGTCGGACCTTTGGTGCCTCTGTAGGGATTGCCACTACAGGAATCGCTGGACCTACGGGGGGCTCTCCTGAGAAGCCCGTCGGAACGGTATGGTTTGGGATCGCCACACCAAAGGGTACTATCGCAAAGCGCTACATCCTTCCTGGGGATCGTCAGACTGTGATCCAAAGGGCTACTGCTCTCGCCTTGAGTCTTACGTGGCAGGTTCTAAGGGCTGAAAAATAAGAGACCCTTAGGGCTTAATACGCTTTGCAAATTAGGCAGGATTCTTCTATGACTCTTGAACGAGGCGACTCAGAACGATAGTCGTATGACGCACAATACCGATGAGACGATCAGTGCCTTCCTCAAAGATTCGGATCTCCCAAACATGGGTAGTGCGTCCTAAATGGATCGGATGAGCTTCAGCAATAACATATCCCTCCCGAATGCTGCGAAGGTGATTTGCATTGATTTCTAATCCTAAGCAATAATGGGTCTGGGGATTTACTACTAAGTTTGAAGCTGTACTTGCCACGGTCTCGGCCAGAGCCACGGAAGCTCCGCCATGAAGAATCCCCAAATACTGTCGTGTCCGATGATCTACTGGCATTCGGGCGCGTATGTAGTCAGGTCCGATTTCGGTGAAAACAATACCTAAAGCCTCTGCCAGCGTCCCACGGCAAAGCTCATTAATAGCTGAGGGTGCCACCTCTACAGCCCAGATTCGTTTTGATTCACTCACACTTCGTCTAAACGAAATAATTCTCCTCTCTCGTAGCGCTCTGGCGCCTTTTCAACGACTGTACTACATTCAACGTAGGGGTCATGCTCATAAAAGATAATGATTTCTTCCTGGACAAGCCGAGGGAGGTAGGCTTTTCGCTCTTCAAAGGTTACCAATGGACGCACATCATAAGCCATCACGTAGGGAAGCGGAAGATGAGCACTAGTGGGAAAAAGATCAGCCCCATACAAGATGGTTTTGCCGCGGTAGTCTACCTCTACAAGCTGCTGCCCTTCCGTATGTCCATGAACTACCCTAATCCGAATCCCTGGTAGTAGCTCTGTCTCTCCTTCTAAAAGAACAAGCTGTCCCGCTTCAGCAAGGGGATCATAATTTTCGGGGAAGAAGCTGGCTCGTTCTCTGGGGTTTGGAGCGTGAGCCCATTCCCAGTGACTGCGCTGAACGTAATAGCGCGCATTTGGGAATGTGGGGAGAAAAGTGCCATTTCTATGTTGAGTACTTCCGCCTGCATGATCAAAATGGAGGTGAGTCAAAATCACGTCTGTTATATCTTCTACGGAAAAACCATGACGCTCTAACCCACCGACCAAAGTATGCGTACTGTGGTCAATAGCGTATAGGTCAGCAAATTTAGGCGTGTATTTGTGTCCTACTCCCACATCTACCAAGATCAGTCGCTCACTTGTCTCTATGAGCAAAGCTCGCATAGCCATTGGGATGCGATTGCGCGAATCAGGAGGGATAAGCTTCTCCCAGATGACCTTGGGCACAACTCCGAACATTGCTCCGCCATCTAAGGCGAAGCGCCCCGTCTCTATTGCATATAGACGCATGAAGCCCTACTTCGGTCTCTGGGAAAGGAAAGATTGAAGCTGATCGGATGAAATTAGCTTTTTATGGAAGCGTAGGCGCCCTTGTGCATCCTTGACCGGGTAAATGACCCGAGTCAGACCAGTCTTTTTGTCTCCTGAGCGAAAAGTAGCAACTGTTTTCTTTGCCATAGCTAAAGTTTATTTGACTTCTCTGTGAAGGGTATGGCGACGTAAGATAGGATTATACTTCCGCAACTCTAATCTACTCGGTGTATTTTTTCGGTTCTTCCATGTATAATACCGAGAGGTGCCTGGCAAGCCGCTTGAGGCATGCTCAGTACATTCCAGAATCACTTGGATACGATTGCCTTTTTTCTTCGCCATGAGACAAAGTTAGGGGTTTGAAGCGACCAAAAAGGCGATACTTTTGCTGGAATGAATCTTGCGGCTCCCATTTATGCGTTCCTAAAGCGTTCTTATCAGCGGATCGCAGCTATTCAGAGAGATGCATGGCAGCCTCAGCAGCAGTGGTACAAGTACCTCATCAAGAAAGGGGCTGCAACAGCATATGGGAAAAAAACAGGTCTCTCTCCAACGATGTCATATGAAGAATTCCGTCAAAGGGTGCCTATTCTCCCCTATGAGGAGTTATATCCATGGATAGAGCGTACAATGCGAGGAGAAAAGGATATTCTTTGGCCAGGAAGGATCCGGTGGTTTGCTCGCTCCTCTGGTACCACCAATGACCGCAGTAAATTCATCCCAATTTCCCAAGAGAGCCTCGAATTCAATCACTTTCGGGCTTCCAGAGAGCTTTTCGCAACTTATATTACCCTCTACTGGCCACGGACCCACCTTCTGGAGGGGAAGATTATTAGCATTGGAGGTTCTCACCAAGTGAGCCATCTCAATAAATATGCAAGGTATGGAGATCTAAGTGCGGTGCTTTTGACGACGATGCCTCGGGTCTATCGGTTTTTCCGAGCCCCTTCCTTAGAGATAGCCCTCCTTCCTCAGTGGGAGGAGAAGCTCTCACGGATGGCAGAGGCCCTCCTGCGGGAGCGAAAACTTATCGTGGGGTTAGCTGGTGTGCCCACCTGGACGGTGCTTCTATTTGAGGAGCTTCTTCGACGAACAAAAGCCCATCACATATTAGAAGTCTTTCCTCGGTTTGAAGCGCTCTTTCATGGGGCTGTTAGCTTTACCCCTTACGAAAAGCTTTTTGCTCGCTATCTTCCTTCCTCCCAGGTGCGGTATATGGAAGTGTATAATGCATCGGAGGGCTTTTTTGCTTTTCAGGACATTCAAGAGGCGAGGGACCTTCTTCTTATGACAGACCATGGGATTTTTTATGAGTTTATTCCCTTCTCTCTCTGGGAATCTGGGCGATGGGATGCCCTTCCCTTAGAAGAGGTACGCTTGGGTGAGACCTATGCTTTAGTGATTACAACGGTAGGGGGGCTTTGGCGCTACTTGATCGGCGATACGATTCGGTTTGTAAGCGTAAGGCCGCCTCGTGTGCGCATTGTTGGACGCACGCGCCATTATATCAATGCTTTCGGGGAAGAAGTAATGGTAGAACAAGCGGAAAATGCCCTACAGGCTGCCTGTCAAGAAACAGGTGCACAAGTTCGAGACTACACTGTTGCTCCTATTTATTTGGACGTGGAACGGTCTGGCGCTCATCAATGGCTTATTGAGTTTATACAGCCGCCTCAGGACATGGAGCGGTTTGCGTATCACTTAGATACCGCCCTTCGGCGACTCAATTCAGACTATGATGCCAAGCGAGAAGCGGACTTGGCATTAGGTCCCCCGCAGATTACGGTTCTTCCGTCGGGTACCTTTTATCGCTGGCTCAAATCAAAGGGCCGTTTGGGAGGTCAGAATAAGGTCCCTCGTCTCTCTAATGACCGAAGATATGCAGAGGAGATTCTGGCTTTGGTATCTGCTCAGTAGCTGCCAGCCGAGCGTGCCGTCCCCCCCTGTGGCAGAGGATACAACTATCCTAATCTTGCGGGAGCTTTATAGCACTCGTGCTCAGCTCATAGGGACTCACACCTCGCCTCATGTAATGGAGAGTGTACTGGCAGAGCGTACCGCTTATCTTCTTCAGCGGTATAGGATAGATTCTCAGCGGTGGGAGTTGGTAAGATGGTATTACGCTAAATATCCCCAGCGCTGGCAGGCGGTTTTGGAGAAAACGCTGAGTTCAAGGGAATAGAGCTAAGGGTAAGGACTCGGAGACAAGGTGAGCGAAGTTGGATTGGTTTTTTGTTGGGCGGTG